>JAUQPV010000092.1 GCA_030550225.1 Acidobacteriota bacterium
TGATCTGCAGACGCCGGACCTGCTGTTCCATCCGCTCCAGGTCCGACTGCAGGCGGGAGGAGTACTGACGGATTCGGGTGAAGTCTTGCTTCATCTGCTCGTATTCGTCCTCCATCCGGACCAGACGTTGATACGAGCGCTGAAGCCAGACATAGTGGGTCGTCACGAAGGCCGACCACCCGAAGAGCCCCACCCCTAAGAACAGGAGGACCGACAAGAGACGTCGATGAAGGCGAAACCGAACCGTTTCCTGAGCCGGGTCATCGGGAATCAAGCAGACCGTCCACCCCCCCTCACGACGAGCCTTTCGATGCATCGATCGACCCTCCCCCGGAAGGTATCTCGTCGCGAACGCCGGATATACTCTACAAAGAAGCAGAGCGTCCCTATTATGCTGAAATTGACCAAAGAGGGCAAGTCACCATCAGCCTGGGCCTATTCCACGGGTAGAATGAGGAATGGGGAATGAGGACGGGATGGAGCCCGGGGCCTCGGCACCGCCTCCTTCGGCCTCGGCCTGCCGTCAGGACGTCCGCCCTGCCGAACTCCCAATCTTGCATCCCATATCCTGCATCTTGTATCTTGCATCCGGCATCCCCCGACGGAGGCTTCCTATGACGGAATTCCAGCCCCTGGCCCTCCTGAGGTTCCGCGAACGTAAGGTCTGGATCGGTGTGGGCGACCTCACGGAGCAGGCCGTGGACGCCATCGTCAACGCGGCGAACGAGTTCTTACAACACGGCGGCGGTATCGCCGGTGCCATCCTCCGCAAGGGCGGTCCGGAGATCCAGCGGGAGAGCGATGCCTGGGGCTACGTCCCCGTGGGAAACGCCGCGGCGACGACAGCTGGCCGTCTGCCGGCCCGGTGGGTCATCCACGCCGTCGGGCCTCGCGGCGGGGAACCCCAGGCCGACGAAAAACTCCGCTGGGCTGTCTGGAGCGCCCTTCGGGAGGCCGAACGCCTGATGTGCCGGTCGGTCGCCCTCCCGCCGATCTCGACGGGCATCTTCGGCTTCCCCAAAGACCGCGGCTGTCAGATCATCCTCCGGACGGTCTTAGACTTCCTGGCCCGAGAGGCCCAGTCCCTTCAGGAAGTCCGCCTCCTGGACCTAAACCTCGACGGGGCCCGCTTCTTCGTGCAGGCCATCCCGCGCGTGGCGACGCCTGACGTCATCGTCGAATATCCTGACAGCGCCTCGTCCGCCGCGCCGGGGCCGGCGTGAACCGGGCGCGTCCGAGGCCGATTCATGCGGAACGGCGTCCTCCTGTTTTCCGGCGGGAAGGACTGTGTCTTGGCCTTGGAGAAGACCCGACGGACGGTACGGGTCGTTCGACTTCTTCACCTGCACACGACCCTCCCGGAGCCGTCACCCCATACAGAGAATGCCGCCTTACGGGCGGGGATCGTGCGGGCCCTGGGCCTGCCCTGCGACGAAGTCCGCCTCGAGCGGGGTCGGGAACGGGAAGTCCTGATCGATTACCTGCGCACGGCCCCCGGCGAGGTCCTGGTCGCCGCCGATATCTTCTTGGAACCTCATCGGGTGTGGTGGGAGGAAATCTGCGTCCAAGCCGGCAAGTCGCTCCTCGAACCCCTCTGGGGTCAGCCGACGACGGCCTTAGCCCGCCAGTGGGGCCGGTACGGGATTTCCTTCATCATCGTAGGACTGAACCCTCAACGGGTCCCGCCGACTTGGCTCGGCCGGGTCGTCGGTCCCGACGAACGACCCGAGTTCTTAGAAGCCGCCCGTCGTTATGGCTTCGACCCCTGCGGGGAGAACGGGGAGTTTCACACGATGACCCTGGCCGCCCGGTCCTTCCGATTCCGGATCGTCCCGACGAAAGTCACCTCCCGGGAAGTCTCGCCGAGTCTTTCGATCGCCCAAGTCATCCGCTGGCGGCTGGCACCTCTCTGACTCCCGATCCCGGACCTCCGGGTTCACGGCACCCGCGGGGTCAACTGAATCAGGAGGCTCGTCTCAGCCGAGGTCGTCCGGACGGGCTGGACCATCGGGTCGTAACCGTCGGCTCGAATTTCCAGGGCGTGCGTCCCGTAGGGAATCTCTAAAATCCAAGCTTGCTGGCTTTCGTCATACTGGGCCGGGATGGGTTGACCATCGAGGAGGAACTCGGGCTGGGCGGCGTTGACCTGGACCCGGAGATGGGCCCGTCGGTCCGGGACGGGCGGCCGGGCTTCATCCGGACCGCCCGTCGGACGTGCGTCCTCCCGCCGGAGGTCGACCCGGACGGACACGGCCTCGCCCGGCGGGACCTGTACAGACAACTCTCGCGGCGGGTATTTTTCGTGCTCAACGCGGATCTGGTGTTCGCCGGCCCGGACTCGACGGCTCTTCCACCAGCCGTTTAGGTCTTCGGCCCGGCCCCACAGTTGGCCGTCGACGTAAATGAGGGCGTCTCCGGGCTGGACGTCAAACCAAACCTCGCCCCAGGTGCCGCGGGCCCGCCGTTCTTCCGGCGGAGCCGGCCGCTCCCGATATCCGTCATCCCACCATCCAAAGACACCCCCAAACCCCCAGTAGGGGTAGCCGTAGAAGAAGTAGAATCGGTACAGAGGGTAGAATGGGTAAAAGAGGGGGTCGTAGAAGAAGTAGAACGGATAAACCCGAAAGAAGGGGACGACAAAGAACCGCCGGTAGTAGAAGGGCCGATAGTAGTAGAAAGGCCGGTAGTGGTGGTAGTAGCCGTAGGGATAACCGTAACGGTAGTAATAGTACGGGACCTGACCCCGAAAGCGGGGCGGCACGGGGATACGTCGGAACGGATACCGGTATGACCGGGACGAGACTGTTTGGAATCCGGAAGACCGGACTTCATCGGACGATACCGGCCCCACGAAGGGATGCGCGTCCATGTGCGTGTACAGCCGCCGCCAGGCGTCTCCGTAGTAAGCGTCCCAGGCCCGGTCTACGGCTTCGGCCGACTCATCCGACACGACCTGAACGAAAGCCGGCAGGGGAAGCGGCGAGCGGAAAGCGCTCAACAGAATTTCCGTACTACATCCGCCCTTCAGGGGGACCGGGACGGATTCCTCCTCTGGGCCGGTCGCGACCGATTCGGGCTTCGACCGAGTCGGTAATGGAGCATCCGCTCGGGCCGCCCAGGCCCCGGCGGGCCCCAGACGGACGACCGTAGGTGCCATCCGAGCAGACCGGGGCACCGCGCTCCATCCGGCCGTCGAGGTCACCAGCGTCCCGACCAGCCCAAAGATCCATACCCACCGAAACCTCCATTGCATCGGATTCCTCCTGATACGAGATGGGGTCTCAGGTACGTGGTACCAGACCCCACTCCAAAGGACTGGGGACCCCAGAGCGCTCTACCTGCAGACCCCACTGCCCAGCTTGAAATGCTTTAGGACCCGGCTTCGGATACCTGGGACCTCATCTTGCCTCGGGGTCTCCTCGGCCTGATCCTAAATTAGCAAATTCGATGCCGATCCGGGAGGTCCCTATGCCACGACGGTGGGCTTGGAGTACGTCTCACGGGGAGTTCACCCTGGCCGACCACTACTACTTTAGCCGCCTCCAAGCCTTCCTGCGCGATAGGGGCCTCCAAGTCGACATCGTGCCGGACTTCTCCCGCCTGCTGGAGTACGATGGCATCATCCTCAACTATCCGGAGGTCCCCTTCCAAGCCCATGAGATTCAGGCCTTGCGAGACCGGGTCGAAGCGGGTGCCGTGGTGATCGGCTTGGCTTATTATCAGAACGAGGACGGCGTCGCCGACGTCCTGAACGCCCTCTTCCGACCGGTCGGCCTGGTCCTGGAAGCCGACCTCGTGACAGACCATCGGCACCACGTGGCCCGGGACCCTTATTGGGTCGTGACCCGCCGGGTCCTCCGGTACTCGACAGGGGTCCGCCGCGTGGTCTTCCCCTGCCCGTGTTCGATCCGCCTGACGGACCCGGCGGCTCAGGCCATCGTCGTGGGCGAGTCTACGGCCGTGGCTTCGTCGGGCAACGTCCCGGTGCTGGCGGCCGAACGTCCCTGGGGCCGGGGCCGCTGGATTGCGGTCGGGACGTGCGTCTTCTGGGACAACTTTTCCCTCGACCGGGCCGACAACCGACAGTGGACCTGGAATCTCCTGACGGAAGCCTGTTGCCTGGCCGACCATGGACCATAGACCTTGGACCTGTTCCAAGCTATAGGGCGAACGGCGGACAGCGAATGGCGAACAGTGGATGGTACCTTCCGATCCGCCGTGCGCCATCCCGCATCCGTACCTTTAGTCTATGGTCCATGGTCTATGGCCTATCATTATAGCCTGTGGCACCGTTTTTGATACATGGATGCTGGACGTCGCCGGCGTCGGGACGCCGCCTTGGGGGCTGTAGAAGGCACCCGGGCCCCGGCCCCGACACCTGGGACCTGTGATCTGAGGATGGATATCATGATGGAGAAGGGGCGGATTCGTCGTAACCGGATGGGACAGGTGTCCCTCAGAAAGGACAGGAACCTGCGTCGCTGGAGTCTCGGCCTGGTCCTCCTCGGCCTCCTCTGGGCCGTCTGGGGCCAGGGGACTGGCTGGGCCGCTACCCCGGAGGACGACCGGGGGGCCGTCCTGCGGATTCAGTACCTGGACGGCAGCGCCCGCATCGTGCGCGTTTACGGTATGGAGCAGGCGGCCAGCCTCAATGACGTCTTAGCCGAGGGCGACCGCTTGGACACGGAGACCGGCCGGGTCGAGCTGTCGACGGGTAACGGTTTGTTCGTCCGGGTCGACCGGTACTCATCCGTGACCGTCCTGGCCTTGCGACCGGAGGAACGGGAGGGCGCCCAGGTCCTACTTCAAATCCGGGACGGAGCCCTGTTCATCGACACCCAGGGTCTGCGGTATGCCCGGTCGGCGACGGGGGTCCGTATCCGGGTCGACACACCGGACGTGTCCGTATGGGTCGAGGAGCCGGCCGTCGTGCGGATCGACGTGAGTCCCGACGGCGGGACTTACGTCCGGGTCCAGTCGGGTCGGGCCGAGCTTCTCCATGCGCAGGGGAATGTCCCGATCGGGGCCGGTCAGGCCGTCCTGGGTGTCCGGGAGGACACGTTGCCCGAGCCGCGGCCGGTCCGGACCTTTGCGTCGGACGAATTCGATTCGTGGAACGAGGCCCGTCGTCAGGCCTTCGTCCGACGGTCCACCGAGGAGGACTACCTGCCGCCGGAGCTGTACTACGAGGGTTCGGAACTCTATCAGTACGGAACGTGGCGACGCCATCCCCAGTACGGATACGTATGGCTCCCGCCCTTAGAAGGCCCGTGGTTTCCGTACACGAACGGGTACTGGGTCTGGGCCGGCGGCTGGGTCTGGGTCCCCTACGAACCCTGGGGCTGGGTCACCCACCATTATGGCTGGTGGTACTTCGACTGGACGTGGGGCTGGATCTGGATTCCCCGACCCATCTTCCGGTTCGCCTGGGTCGTCTGGTATGACTTCGGCCCTTACGTCGGTTGGTGCCCCCTGACGGTCTTCGACCGCCCGCTGACGATCGTTCACACGCACGTCCAGGTCAACGTCTTCTTCCCCGTCAGCTACTGGGACGCCTGGGGCCGACCCTGGGTATTCGTGGAAAACCGCTACCTCCTGGGCCATCCAGTCGTGCGGTACCGCGTCAAGGACCGCCTGACGGCCGTCCAGGTCCCGGAGCACGTCGTCCGGCCAGCCCCAAAGCCGCCCTGGGAGATCGGCCTCGTGCGGCCGGACCAAGTCCACCGAACCGGATGGCGTATCGCCGGGTCGCGCTTAGAGCCGACCCGTCCGATTCCCCGGGTGAAGGTCCGGCCCCGAGATGGAATCGTCGAACCCAGTGGTATTATCGGACCGACCTCGCCCCGGCCCATCCCGCGTACACCGGACGCAGATCGGTCACCGGGTCGCGCCTACCGGCCGCTTCCCCGGCCTGTCCCGGAGCCGGCTTGGGAATCCCCGCCGCCCGAGTCCCGGGGGCCCGCTCCGACCCGACGTTCGCCGAACCGACCGGAGCGGGACGACCGCTCTTACGAGCGTCGGCCTCTGGAGCCTCAACCTGCGCCGTCTGACTCGTGGGACCGACGGACGCCGCGAGGCCTGCCGGTCCTCGAGTGGTCTGAGCCGAGTCGGGTCCCCCGACCGCGACCTTCATGGGACGGACCGACGGAGCCCCAACGCTCCGAACCGTCGGTTGAAAGGTATCAGCCTCAGCCTGGGCCCCGCGAGGTCCCGGTCCCGCGCGAAGGCGAGAATCCCATCCATCGCCTGATGGAGGGGATTCGCCAGTGGACGCGTCCGGCACCGGAGCCGCGTGCACCGGAGTATCGAGCCCCGGAACGGGTCGAGCGGCCTTCGGGCATCCGGTCCACCCCATCCGGTGGAGAGCGCCCTTCCGGGTCCGAACATCGGGGCGGCTCTCGACCCTCGTCCCGTCCGGCCGGAAGCTCCCGACCTCACGGACGTTAATCGGTGTTAGGTGCTGGGTCCAAGGGCTGGGGTCTTTGGTCTTTCACACCCGGCACGTGGATACATACGCCGCCTTGCCTCGACGCCCGCCGACTCGTATCATGAGAAGCCACGCGGCACGGACAGGTCTGCCGGGGAAGGAGGCCGATGACACTCCTGGTGGCCCGAGATCAACAATTGGGGCCCTATCGCATCCGCCAGGTGGTGGGGACCGGCGGGTTTGGCACCGTCTACGAGGCCGTCGACGTTCGGACGGGCATCCGGGTGGCCCTGAAGATTCCCCATCATCAGGACCGGGGCCGGGAATACCTCACGTACGAACCCTCCCTGTTAGCCCAACTTCAGCATCCGAACATCGTTCAACTCATCGATGCCACGACCCACGAGGGCCTCTTCTTCTTCGTCATGGAATTCGTCGAGGGCCGGTCCCTGTCCCAGCGTCTGGACGAGGAACACATCCTCGACTGGTCCGAGGCCGTCGCCATCATCCGCCAGGTCGCTGAGGCCGTCCGTTTTGCCCACCAGCATCGAATTCTGCACCGGGACCTCCGACCGGCCAACATCCTCCTCCGGTCGGACGGCGTCGTCAAGGTGACCGACTTTGGCATCGCCAAGTGGCTCAAGGACAGCGACTACGCCCATACTGTCATCGGGAGCCCGCCGTATATGGCCCCGGAACAGCTCGAAGGCAAGGCGACCTTTACCTCGGACGTCTACTCGATGGGTGTCGTCCTGTATGAGATGGTCACCGGCCAGCTCCCCTATTTTGACGTCAACTTCGTGCTCCTAAAGCAGAAGATCCTACAGGGTCAGTGCATGACGCCTCATCAATTGTGGCCCGACCGGGTCCCGGTCACCATTAGCCAGTTCATCATGAAGGCCATCGAACGGAAGCGGTCCCTTCGCTTTCAGACGGTCGACGAGTTTCTCCAGGCCCTGGACCTGGCCGTTCAGTCGGCGACCCGTCGAACGACCCGCTCCAGTCGTCTGCCCCGACCGCCGGAGACCGTCCAGGTCCCGGCACCGTCTCAGCGACGGCGCTACTGCTGGAACTGCGCTCAGGTCCTCCACGAGTACACCGTCCGGTGCCCGGCCTGTGGGGAAATCCAGTAGGTAGTAAGGCAGGTCGGCCGATGGGGACATCGACGATTCGGAACGCCGCCCGTCATGGCGGCGTCATCTTCAGAGAACCGCCCGTGATGGCGGTGTCTGCCTTGAGGAGGGTCCCATGAGGCAACTTGGGGCGTTGTTCTGTTTTCTCGGTCTTGGGGTCCTCGGCGGGGGCGTCGTCTCGCCCCTTTCAGCTCAAGAAATCACAGAGCCGGCGACAGGCACGAAGTTTCCGGTCCAGCGGCCCTTCCTGGACGAGGCCGGCCAGCCGACCGTCCAGTGCGTCGGGACGGCCGTCCGGAAACGGCTCGTCTTCAAGGTCTACGGCATGTGCCTATACGTGGACCTGGACGGCCTCCGTCAGCGGGCCGCCGGCACGAGGCTTTCGACGGACGACACCGCCCGCCTCCTCATCGAGGGGGACGTGCCCCGGGGCTTCGTCCTGCAGTTTGTCCGCGACGTCGGCAAGGACAACATCGTCGAGGCCTTCCGGGAGGGCCTCCAGAAGAACTGGCCCGGCGGGGGCTTCTCCGAGTCGGCGCCGAGCGTCCAGCAATTCCTGAACGCTGTCGGACACGACATCACCAAGGGTCAGGAGATCCGCCTCTGGCTGGACGCGGGCGGGAACGTCACCGTGCAGTTCGCTCAGCGGCCAGCCGTGCGGATTGCCGACGCCACGCTCGCCCGAGCCATCGCCGGCATCTGGCTGGGCACCCAGCCAGTCTCGCCTGACATTCGGGCCAGCCTCCTGAAGGACCTCCCTGCCCGCCTGGCCCGCCCGTGAGATGAGGGGGTGTAGAGTGGGTTTCCAACTCACCCCCGCCATTTGGCACCTTGGCGATTTCCCTCCACTCCCATCGGGTCAGCGAGGCTTATCCCCTGGACGACTTCCGTCAGGTCCCAGAAGCGGTCGGTGGCAGGGATGTCCGGGACGGGCGAGGCCTCGTCGTGCACCCGCCAGCGGGCGTGCAGGCCCGCCCGACGGGCACCCCGGTAGTCGAGGTCCGGGTCGTCGCCGACATGGAGGGCCTCGGCGGGATCGACGCCGGCTCGGCGGCAGGCCTCAAGGAAAATGGCGGCCTCCGGCTTGGCCGACCCGACGGCCGACGAGTACACGACCACGTCGAGCCATGGCCTCAGGCCGAGCCGCTCGAGCAAGACCGGCAGGCGGCCGTCGAAGTTCGAGACGACGCCTGTGCGGAGGCCCTTCTGCCGAAGCGTCTTCAGGACCTCGAGGGCGGC
>JAUQPV010000093.1 GCA_030550225.1 Acidobacteriota bacterium
GTTCATCTAACGCCGGCCCGGCGGCTGTCGGGCGACTACTACGACTTTCTGGTCGGGTCCGACGCTCTGGGCGTGGTCGTCGCCGACGTGGCCGGGAAGGGCCTGCCGGCGAGTCTCCTGGTGGCGCATCTCCACGCCTTACTCCACTTTGCCCACGAGGCCCTCAACCGCCCGGACGACATCGTCCCGATGTTTCGACGGATACACCGGCACCTGGTCACTTATACGGACCCGAATCAGTACGTGACCCTCTTCTACGTCCTGTGCCCCGACGGGGCCGACCGGGTCGTGTACCTGGGGGCTGGTCACCCGCCAGCCCTATACGTCGCCGGAGACCGGGTCCTGTGGCTGGGCTCGACGGGACCCGTGTTGGGGGCCTTACCGGAGAGCGACTGGACCGTCCGAGAGGTCGATTGGCCGCCGTCGGCCCTTTTGGTCTTATACACAGATGGTTTGGTGGAGGCGACCGGCCCGTCCGGCCAAGAATACGGCCGAGACCGGCTGGCCCAGCGTGTCCGAGACGTGGCCGGCCGGGCCCGCACGGCTCAAGAAGTCCTGACCGGTATCTTAGCCGACCTGCAAGCCTGGCAAGGCGGTCCAGAACTGGCCGACGACGCCCTCCTCGTCGTCCTCCGCCGCCCGGAGGCCGGGGGACAGCGATAGGAAGAGGGGTGTGGCGGAAGGTTGTGAAATCCATGGGTGGCCCTTATAATGGAGGCGGCGTGGGGATAAACATGGCCCTCATTACGATTCAAGAAGCCGCAGAACGGTTGGGAATTTCGCTGGAAACGGTCGAGACTTGGGTCCAGATGGGCCTCTTACGAGTTACGTTGAAGACGCCTTCGGTCCCTGAAGGAGCCTTGGGAATCTTGGTCGAGGAGGACGAGCTTCAGCGAGTCGCTGAAAGTATGGGTTGGTTCATCTTGGCCGCTGAAAGATGGGATGATGATGGGGCATAGGAATGACAATCCGGCATTCCTATCAGAGGGGGGATGTAATCTTGATCCGCTTTCCCTTCAGTGACGCTTCGGGGGCCAAAGAGCGGCCGGCTGTCGTCCTGAGCTCCGCGACTTACCATGACGATTGGGACGAGATCTTAGTTATGGCCTTAACGTCCCGACCGCCCAAGACAGTCCGTCCTACGGACTACCAGCTTCAAGACTGGAGCTCGGCAGGACTGCAATCTCCGTCCTGGGTGCGTTGTCATTTGGCCACGGTCCATCGCAACCTCGTCATCCGTAAGGTGGGGAGCCTCTCTGTTCGGGACCTTCAGGGTGTCGAGCGAAGTTTACGGATCGCTTTGGCTCTTCCATAGCCATGGCCGTGGCCCGCAGTGGGGCGCTGGATAGAACGATAGGGGCGACAGGCCGCATTATAATGATGAAGGAAGCAAGCGACCTCAGGGGTAAGCCCCAACCCACGGAGGCAGGCCATGAGTGGGTACACGACCGACCGTATCCGCAACGTCGCCGTCGTCGGTCATGGGGCGACGGGGAAGACCTCCGTCGTGAGCTGTCTCCTGTATACGGCTGGGGCGACCGAACGCCTTGGACGCGTCGATGAGGGTCATGCCGTGACGGACTTTACGGACGAGGAGATCGAGCATCGCCGGAGCTTCTACACGGCCCTGGCCCATCTGGAATGGAAGAAGACGAAGGTCAACCTCCTGGACACGCCGGGCTACGGTCCCTTCATCTTTGAGGCCAAGGGCGCCCTCCATGTCGCCGACGCCGCCCTCATCGTCGTGGACGCCACCGTCGGCCCCGAAGTCATCACCGAGAAAGTCTGGGAGTTCGCCCGGAGCTTCAGCGTCCCCCGGGCCCTCGTTTTGAACAAGATGGACCGGGAACGGGCGGACTTCGTACGGGCCCTGGAAGGGACCCAAAAGGTCTTCGGCCGGGAGGTCATGCCTGTCCAAGTTCCCATCGGACAAGAGGCCGACTTTCGCGGCGTGGTCGACCTCATCACCCGGACGGCCCACGTCTATGAGCCTCGTGGGCCGGGCCGTCCGCAGGCCCGTCCGGTCCCGGACGAGCTCCAAGAGACCGTCGACTCGTGGCGGGAAAAACTCATCGAGCTCGTCGCCGAGAACGACGAAGCGTTGATGAATCAGTACTTCGAGACGGGCGACCTGAATCCGGAGGACTTCCTCCGGGGCCTCCGGACGGCTTTTGCCCAGGGCGTGATCGCCCCCGTCTTTTGCGTCTCGGCGGAACTCAATGTCGGCTTGGCGGACCTGCTGGACGCCATCGTCGCATGGTTTCCCGACCCCTCTCAGCGGGGCGCCGTCGAGGCCCTCGACGCCGATAGTCGGACGGTCTCCGTGGCCGTGCGACCCTCCGACCCAGCCGCCCTTTTCGTCTTCAAGACGATTTCAGACCCCTACATGGGGCGCATCAACGTGGCGAAGGTATACGCGGGCACGCTCCGGCCCGACACGGCCCTGGTCAACACGGTCCGGGGCCATGAGGAGAAAATCGGCGCCCTCCAAGTCATGATGGGCAAGCAGTTGAAGACCGTCCCGGAGCTCTACGCGGGAGACTTCGTTGCCTTGACGAAACTGAAGGACACCCGGACGGGCGACACCTTGTGCGACCCGGCTCGACGGATTCGCTTTCGGCCTGTCGACTATGGCAAGCCGACGGTCTTCTACGCCGTGTCGCCCAAGGGGAAGGCCGACGAGGACAAGCTCAGTGCCGCCCTCCAACGGCTTCAAGACGAAGACCCGATGCTCCATATCGAGCGGGACCCCCAAACGAAGGAGCTTATCATCAGCGGTTCGGGCCAACTCCATATCCAGGTCGCCATCGAGCGGCTCAAGCGGAAGTTCGGCGTCGAGGTCGAGCTCCGCCAACCCAAGATTCCCTATCGGGAGACGATCAAGGGGACGGCCGAGGCCGAGGGCCGCTACGTCAAGCAGTCCGGCGGTCGGGGCCAGTATGGCGTTTGCTTTATCCGGATCGAGCCCCTGCCGCGGGGCGCCGACTTTGAGTTCCAGGAGACGATCTTCGGGGGGGCGATCCCGAAGCAGTACATCCCGGCCGTCGAAAAGGGCATCCAGGAAGCCCGTCAGCACGGCGTCCTGGCCGGCTATCCCGTCGTCGACTTTAAGGTCACGCTGTTTGACGGTAAGTATCACGAGGTCGACTCGTCCGACTTAGCTTTTAAGATCGCCGGCTCCATCGCCTTCAAGCACGCTATGGAGAAGGCGAACCCCGTCCTCCTGGAGCCCATCATGAAGGTATCTGTGTACACCCCCGAAGAGCACCTGGGCGACGTCATGGGCGACCTCAACGGCCGGCGGGCTCGCATCCTGGGCATCGACCGGGCCGGCTCCATGCAGGTCGTTCAGGCTTACGTCCCGATGGCCGAGCTCATCAACTATGCGGCGGCCGTCACGTCCCTGACGGGCGGGCGGGGCTACTTTGAGATGGAGTTTTCCCATTACGATGAGGTCCCGCCGCACATCGCCCAGCGGGTCATCGAGGAAGCCCGGCGGCAACAGCAGGCGGCCGGGGAATCCGCATAACTGGACTGCGGATTGTGAATTGCGGATTGCGGATTGGGGGAGGAGGCTCCGATGTCCCGTCGCGATTTCATCTGGAGATAGGCGATAGGGGCCGGCGGGGACGTCGGCCCGACCCATAAACCAGAGGCCTGTACCTCCTCCTTATCAGAGCCGTTCGGTTCGTGAAGGTGGCGTCAGGTCGGCTTTTCCCACTGCCCGGGAAGCACGATTTTTCAAATATCTGGCAGATGGGCAGGTCGGCAGATAGGCAGGTAGAGTCCTGGATGGGCAAGGAGCGGCCCCAGGGCTTTTTCAACGATCTGCCCATCTGCCCAACTGCCTATCTGCCGAAGCTTGAAAAACCGTCCTCTTCGAAGGGTCCGAAAAGCCGAATCCATCCGGATTCTCGCAGGCCGAACGGCCCTGTTAACACCGAGAATCAGGGGGCTCCGATGAGGCGCTTAAACACGGAAGTGGCCATCGTCGGCGCGGGCTGGAGCGGCTTTCGTTCGATCTCGCCGGACCTTTCCTTCCGGGAGATGATGTTCGAGGCCGCCACGAAGGCTTACACCGATGCCGGCATCGATCCCCGGCGGGACTTAGACGGCCTGGTCACGGCCGAAGAAGATTTCCACGAGGGGATCGCTATCAGCGACGAGTATGTCCCCGACCAGATGGGGGCCGTCCTGCGGTCCGTCCATACGATCGCCGGCGACGGCCTCCAGGCCCTGGCGGCCGGGGTCATGCAGATCGCCGCCGGGGCGGCCCGTATCGTGGCCGTCGAATCCCACAGCAAGGCGAGTAACGTATTGAACCTGGATCAAATCACGGCCCTCGCCATGGACCCCGTCTTTCAGCGGCCCCTGGAGGTCCATCCGGTCTTCATCGCCGGCCTGGAGCTTCGCCGGTACCTGGAGGTCACCCGCACGCCCATCGAGCACGTCGCCCGTGTCGTCGTGAAAAACCGCCGGAATGCTCTCCGGAACCCCCGGGCCGCCTTCCCGGCGGACCTCTCGCTGGAGGACGTGCTCGATAGCGAACCCCTGGCGGAGCCCCTCACGCGGGCGATGGCGGCCGCGCCGGCCGACGGGTGCGTCGTCTTCGTCCTGGCCCGGGGCGACGTCGCCCGGACGCTGACCGACCGGCCCGTCTGGATTCGGGGCCTCGGATGGGCCACGGACTCCTATACGCTGGAGAACCGGGACTGGGAGGGGGCCCGCTACCTCCGACAGGCGGCCGAACGGGCCTACCGGCAGGCCGGAATCCGGTCCCCCCGGCGGGCCTTTGACCTCGTCGAGGTCGACGACACGTTTGCTTACAAAGAGCTCCAACATCTGGAGGCTCTGGGCCTCTGTCGGCCCGGAGAGGCCGGGTGGTGGACGGCCGAGGGGGCGACGGAGGTCGGGGGCGAGCTCCCGGTGAACCCCTCCGGGGGTTGCCTCGGAGAAGGCCACCTCCTGGACGCTTCCGGCTTGGCCCGACTTTTGGAGGCCGTGCTTCAACTCCGCGAAGAAGCCGGACCCCGCCAGGTCCCGAACGCCCGTACGGCCTTGGTCGCTTCCTGGCGGGGCTTGCCGACGACGACGGGGGCCGTGGCCGTCCTGAGCCGGGAACCTTGATGTCGAGGGCAGTAAGGCAATCAGGCAATAGGGCAGTAAGGCAGTGTGGCAAGTGCGATAGGTAGGGAGGAAGCCGGTGGCCCAGAGAACCCGGCTACGCTTCTGACTTCCCTCCCCTATAGCCGGCTGAACCATCTTACTGCTTCTGGGTCGGGAGGTAGGCGCGATGGCTGGACGACGCGTAGCAATCGTCGGTGCCGGGATGACCAAGTTCGTCCGCCGGGCCCTGGAGACGGGCCCCGAGCTGGCCTGGGAAGCCGCCAGCAAGGCGCTCGAATCCTGCGAGATGACACTCGACCAGGTCGACGCCGTAGTCTTGGGCTCGGCACCTGACGCCTTCGACGGGGTCCACATGAAGGTCGAGTACTTGAGTCCCGGCGCCGGTGCGTGGGGCAAGCCCACGATTCGGGGCTACGTGGGCGGCGGGACGGGCGTCTTCGCGGCCATCCAGGGCTGGTACCACATCGCCAGCGGGATGTTCGATACGGCCCTGGTCGTCTGCGAGGAGAAGATGTCCTCCTGTCATCCCCATCCCCAGGCCGCCTTCAACTATATCTTTGACCATACGACCGAGCGTCCCCTGGGTCCGAACCTCCTGTGGATTTTCGCCCTGGAGATGAACGCTTACATGACCAAATACGGCTTGACCAAGCGGGACATCGCCCTGGTGGCCGTCAAGAACAAGCGGAACGCCGCCGCTCATCCGGCGGCTCAGTTGGGCGACCCGAACATCACCGTCGAGGACGTCCTGAACTCGGAAGTCCTGGCCTGGCCGGTCCAGCGCTTGGACGTCTCGCCGGTCACCGACGGGGCCGTCGCCGTCGTGATGGCCGCCGACCACGTAGCCCGGCGGGTGACGAACAGGCCCGTCTGGGTCGAGGGGGTCGGCTGGTCTCTGGACACGCAGTACTGGACGAATCGGGACCTCTCGTACCCGACGTATGTCGAGGAGGCCGCCCGTAAGGCGTACGCCATGGCCGGCATCCGGGAGCCCCGCAAGGAAATCCACATCGTCGAGCCCTACGATCCCTTTGACTACAAAGAGCTTCATCATCTGGAGGGACTACTCCTGGCCGACCGGGGGAAGGCCGCCGAGTTGGTCGCCCTGGGCATCGCCAATCGGGACGGGGCCATGCCGGTGACGCCCTCGGGCGGTCTCTTGGGCGTCGGCAACCCCATTGCCGCGGCGGGTCTCATGAAGGTGGCCGAGCTCTTCTGGCAACTCCGGGGGGAGGCCGGCCCCCGGCAGGTGCCCGGTCAACCCAAACGGGGCCTGGCCCAGGCGTGGGGCGACCTCATGCAGGTCGGGACGGTTATCATCTTGGGCATTTGAATAGGGCCATAGGGCAGTAAGGCAATAATGAGGGGGCATGGCATGGAGCGATGGGTCTATCCGACGACGGGTTTGAAACAGGAGGACTTAGAGGAGGCACGAGTCTGCATGACGCGTGCTCCGCTCCGGGGCGAATACGCCTGGGATGCCGGCGTGGCCGTCGGACGATTCCTGGCCGAGCTGAAGGCCGGACGCCTGGTCGGACGCCGGTGTCGGGTCTGTCGACGGGTCATGGTCCCGCCCCGGATGTTCTGCGAGCAGTGTTTTCGTCCGACCGACGAGTGGGTCCCCCTCCAAGACACCGGGACAGTCTTGACCTTTTCGGTCTGTACCGTCGCCTGGGACATGCGGCGCTTGGAGGTCCCGGAGGTCCCTGCCGTCATCGCCATCGACGGGGCTTCGCCCGGGATGGGGATCCTCCATAAGCTGGGCGAGGTCGGCCGGACGGTCGATGAAATCCTCGATCGCGTGCACATCGGCTTGCGGGTCCAGGCCGTCTGGAAGCCGCCCCGCCGACGGGAGGGGGCGATCACCGATATCTTGTACTTTCGACCCGTCGGCGCTTAGTGCTCTACGGAAGGAGGCCGGCAATGCCCTTAAAGGAGCGGATTTCCCACATCGATGAAGTCCGGAGCTGGCAGGGGAGCATCCGACTGGAAGGCGTTTACACGGCCGGGGTCGCCGGCGAGCGGTGGCTTCGGGGACTCCAGGAAGGCCGAATCTACGGGACTCGCTGTCCCCGCTGTCGGTATACCTACGTCCCGGCTCGCCTCTTCTGCGAGCGTTGCTTCGGCCATTTAGACGAGGCGACCTGGGTCGAGGTCGGGCCTCAGGGGACCCTGACGTCCTGGACACGGGTCCACGTGGCTCTCGACGGGCAACGTTTATCCCCGCCCCGGTGTATCGGCCTTGTCCGCCTCGACGGGGCTGATGCCCTACTGGTCCACGACCTCTTGGAGGACGGAACGCCCCTCCGGGTCGGCCTTCGCGTAGAAGCCGTCTTCCGGCCGCCGGCCGAACGTGTCGGGAGCATCCGGGACTTGGCTTACTTTCGCCCCGTCCCGTAGGAGCGCAGACGTCTCGTCTGCCGGAGGGTAGACGTCCCGTCTGCCGGAGGGTAGACGTCTCGTCTGCCGAATCCGTCATCCCGTGTAGAGAGCCAAGTCTTGCTCCGTCAGGCCGACAAAGTCCCGGTAGGCCAAAAGCTGCATCGTGTAAAACACGGTCATCGCCAGGGGCGTCAGGATGAAGTAGCCCACGCATAAAAGTAGCGACCCGATGGAGCCCGCCGCCCCGATGAGCAGAAAGCCTGCCAGAGTGAAGAGCAGGAACTGCAAGAACTGGGGTCGGACCATGCCGATACTGGTCCGGATAGCATCCATGGCCTTCATACCCCGAAACATGACCAGAGGCATCGCAAAGACGAGAAACGTCTGGGCGACGACCGGATAGACGATCAAAAACAAAAAGCTTAAGCACCAGAGAAAGCAGGCCCCGATACTCAAAAGCGTCGCTAAGATCCCCGTCGGCTCAAGGGCCCCTAACAGGGGCAAGACATACGTTAGGATGAGCAGTCCGAAGACCAAGACCGGAATCAGGGCCACGACTAAGAACAAGACCGTCGAGTCCCCAAACCGCCGAAAGCCCTTAAAGATGTCACCGACCTGGGCGGGCTGACCGAGGAGTCGCTTGGCCAGATACACGTATAGGCCCCCGGTCAGCGGGCCGCCGACGATCAGGACCGGAATCAAGCACAGCCCGGCGATCATCATCACCAAGACGTACACGATCCCGGCCAGGACGTACTCCAGCCACACGGGCTGGATGGACTTCCAGGCCTCGTTGAACCAATCGCCGATTCGCACCTGGGGTGGCCGTTCCATCGAATACCCCCTCCTGTTCAATCAAGTCAAAATCGGGCCTTGGATGTGAGGTGGTTGGCTTAGGATATAGATGCAGGACGCAGGATGCAAGATGCCGAAAAGAGACTACGGACCCCAGGCCATAGACCTCAGACCTGACAGAGCCATCGGATACTTCGTCTCGAGACGAAGCGAACCAGACTTCCAGAGCAGGTCTGGGGTCTGGAGTCTCTTGGCACCCAGCACTCGACACCGACTTGCTGGAACTCGGCACCCGGGCCCTGGGGCCTTCTATCCCCGCAGCACCCCATATCTTGTATCTTGCATCCTGCATCCTGTATCCTGCATCTTGTTTGAAGACCCCACCCCTCGGGCGCTGGAAAAGGCCGTTCCGACGCCATTCTCACGAACCGAACGGCCCTGATAAGGGAGGTCATGGCATGACGTGGGACGTCTT
>JAUQPV010000094.1 GCA_030550225.1 Acidobacteriota bacterium
TACGAGAAGCCAGTCAGCAGGAAGGGGCTGGTCGTCTATTCCGCCCTGCAAGGCGAAATGAACGACGATGAGCCACGGAACGGATCAATGCCTTTCAAGTCACGCGCTGTCGTACACCGAGGGTTTTGAGGTATGCCGGGTAGACTGTTCGTCAGGAAATCGATCGCCGAGCTCATCGAGCAGGCGGAAGACCGAGAGCACGGCCTCCGGCGGGTCCTGGGACGGTTCAACCTGGTCAGCCTGGGTATCGGAGCCATCATCGGGGCGGGTATTTTTGTCCTGACAGGTCAGGCGGCCGCTCAGTATGCCGGCCCGGCCATCGTCCTGTCCTTCGTCCTGTCGGGGATCGGTTGCGCCTTAGCAGGTCTCTGCTATGCCGAGATGGCCTCGATGATCCCCGTCGCCGGGAGTGCTTACACATACGCTTATACGACGCTGGGCGAGTTCTTTGCCTGGGTCATTGGCTGGGACTTAGTCCTGGAGTATTTGTTTGGGGCCTCAACGGTTGCCGTCGGATGGTCGGGCTACGTCGTCAGCTTTCTGAAGGACTTCGGGATCGTCCTTCCCCCGGAGTTATCCCAATCGCCCTTCGTTTTCGACCCCAAGACCCACACGTGGACCCTCACGGGGGCCATCATCAACCTGCCGGCCGTGTTCATCATCGTCCTCCTGACGACTTTACTCGTTGTAGGGATTCGGGAGTCGGCGACGGTGAACAACGTCATCGTGATGGTGAAAATCATCGTTTTACTGATGTTCATCGGGACTGGAATTTTCTTTCTGCATCCCGAGAACTGGAAGCCCTTTATCCCGCCCAACGAGGGGAGCTTCGGAATTTACGGCTGGAGCGGTATCCTACGGGGAGCCGGCGTTATCTTCTTCGCCTACATCGGGTTTGACGCCGTCTCGACGGCGGCCCAGGAGGCCCGGAATCCCCAGAAGGACATACCGATCGGGATTTTGGGTTCGCTGGGGATTTCGACCCTCCTCTATGTAGCCGTGGCTTTGGTCCTCACGGGTATCGTCAGCTATCAGAGGCTGAACGTGCCGGACCCTATCGCCGTCGCCGTGGACGCCGTCGGCACTCCATTGTTCTGGATCCGGCCCTTTATCAAGGTCGGTGCCATCGCTGGCTTGAGCTCCGTCATCTTGGTCATGCTGTTGGGTCAACCCCGGATCTTTTACTCCATGGCTCGGGACGGTCTCCTGCCCAGGCCGTTCGCCGCCGTCCATCCCCGGTTTCGCACGCCCTATGTCACGACTATCGTCACGGGCGTCGTAGCGGCTACCTTTGCGGGTTTGTTCCCCATCGGGATCCTGGGGGAACTCGTCTCCATCGGGACGCTGTTAGCCTTTACCATCGTGTGCATCGGTGTGATGGTCCTGCGGTACACGCGACCCGACATTCCCCGACCCTTTCGGACCCCCCTAGTCCCCCTGGTACCCCTCCTGGGTGCCGGTATCAGTCTCCTCCAGATGGCTTCCCTTCCGCGGGATACTTGGTTACGACTGATCCTCTGGATGGCCGTCGGGCTGATGATCTACTTCGCGTATGGGCGCCGGCGGAGCCTGGCCCGTCAGGCTCTCTCGATGACGGACAGCCCGCCGGCATGACTGGACGACTCTGGCAGGCCAGAGGTAGGACGTGTAGGTCATGAGCCCAGCAGTCGCATCGGCCGGGACGGCGAAGGTCACGTTCGTCCCCAAGCTGGGACTGTTTGACGCCACGATGATCGTCATGGGCTCGATGATCGGGTCGGGGATCTTCATCGCTCCGTCCCTGATGGCGGGCTATGTCCCCGTCCCCCAGGTCCTCATCGGCCTATGGGTCCTCGGGGGCCTCCTGACGGCGGCCGGGGCCGTCGCGTACGGCGAGCTGGCGGCCCTGTTCCCCAGAGCGGGCGGCCAGTACGTATTCTTGCGGGAGGCCTATGGTCCCCTATGGGGTTTCTTGTATGGCTGGACGCTGTTTTTCGTCATCCAGACAGGTTTCATCGCCGCCGTCGCCATCGCCTTCGCCAAGTACCTCGGCGTGTTCGTGCCGGCTCTGTCGGAAAGCCACGTGATCCTACGGATTCCGGTCGGGGCCTGGGTGTTCCAGTTCAACTCGGCCCAAGTCGTGGGTGTCCTGACGATCGCCCTGCTGACGTTTATCAACTGCTTGGGGGTCCTATGGGGAGCCTGGGTCCAAAATCTCTTTACGGTATCGAAGGTCGCGGCCATCGCCGTCCTGGTCGGTCTGGCCTTTTTCATAGGACCTGGGAGCCGGAGCCACTTCTGGAGTCCCTTCCAGGTCTCGGATTTTCGGCCCCTCCGGCCGGAGGCCGCCGGGACGGGCTTCTTGGCGGCCCTGGCCGTAGCCCTGTCGAAGGCCCTATTTGCATACGACGCCTGGAATTCGGTGACGTTTGCCGCCGAGGAGGTCAAGACGCCTCACCGCACGGTCCCCCGCTCGATGGTCTTGGGGACGTTGGGTGTCATGGTCGTCTATGTGTTGGCCACGATGGCCTATCTTTATGTGGTCCCCGTCCTTGAGATGGCTCAGGTGTCGGACAACCGGATCGGAGAGGCGGCGGCCCGGCGCCTCTTCGGGGACCTGGGAGCCCAACTCATCGCCGTCGCCATCATGATTTCGACCTTCGGGTGCGACAATGGCCTCATCCTTTCGGGTCCCCGCGTGTACTATGCGATGGCCCGGGACGGGCTATTCTTTCAGCAGGTCGCTTATCTCCATCCCCGATTCCGGACACCGGTCCTGTCCTTGGTCTTGCAGGGCGTCTGGGCGAGCGTCCTGACCGTCAGCGGTACGTACAACGCCCTTCTGACGTATACGACTTTTGCCTCCCTCCTGTTCGGGGCGATGACCGTCGCCGGCGTGTTTATCCTGCGGCGGAAGTACCCGACGTGGGAGCGACCGTACCGATGTTGGGGCTATCCGGTCGTCCCCTGGGCGTACATCCTGGTCGCTCTGCTTTTCGTCGTGTACGTGATCGTCGGAGACCCCAGGAGCTCGGGGGCAGGTCTTCTGCTGATCTTGCTCGGTGTGCCAGCCTATCTGTACTGGCGGCGCCGGCCTACTTCGGTCCCTGAGGGAACTCGCGGGGAGGCTTAGGGTCCTGAAAAACCTGACAAAGAGGGGGGAATCCATGCGCGGGGCAAGAAAATGGTTGGGCTTGACGGGTTTCTGGATGATCCTACCGGAGGCCGCCTGGGCGGTGGAAGGGGTCCAACTGCCGCCCTTGAGCCGTCAGGACACGACCATCTTACTGGGCGTCCTGGCTTCGGCGATATTGGCCCTGGCCTTTGGCGGTTTTCTACGCGGGTGGACGCTACGCCAGCCGACCGGGACACCAGCCATGCAGGAAGTGGCCCGGGCCATTCAGGTGGGGGCGTATGCCTACCTGAGGCGTCAGTTTAAGACGATGACCTGGTTCATCCTGCTTCTTTTCTTCGGCCTCTATGGGCTGTATCAACTTATTTATCGGGACCTCAAGCTTTCCCTGGGGGTCGCCTTTGCGTTCCTGCTGGGTGTCTTGGCCTCTTACGGGGCGGGCGTCGTCGGGATGGACATGGCCATCCAGGGCAATGTGCGGACGGCGGCGAAGGCCCGGACGACCTTCAAGGGTGCCTTGGAGACGGCCTTTCGTGCGGGCGCCGTCAGCGGTATGTTCACGGTCGGTCTGGGACTCCTCGGGGCTACGACGATTTTCCTGATTTACCGGGAACAGGCCATGTATGTCCTGGTCGGCTTCGGGTTCGGGGGGTCGCTGGCCGCCTTGTTCATGCGGGTCGGCGGCGGTATCTACACCAAGGCGGCCGACGTGGGCGCCGACTTGGTCGGTAAGGTCGAGGCCGGGATTCCGGAAGACGATCCCCGCAACCCGGCTACGATCGCCGACAACGTGGGCGACAACGTGGGCGACTGTGCCGGGATGGCGGCCGACGTGTTTGAATCCTATGAAGTCACGCTCGTTGCCGCGATCATCCTGGGCGTGGCCGCCATGTCGGTGCTACCGCCCGAGGCCGCCGTCAAGCTGGTCATGTTGGCCCTGATGGTGCGGGCCGTGGGGATCTTGGCCTCCGTCTTCGGTGTCTGGGCCGTCCGGGGGCAGGACCGTATGGACATGGACCCGATGCGGCCCATCCACCGGGGGTTCTGGGTGTCGGCGGGCCTGGCCGCTATCGGAAATGGCCTGGTCAGCTTTTTCTACATGAGGGACATCCGCTTGAGGCCGGAACTGGGCGGGGCGCCGGTCGATTGGTGGCGCTTTTGGGCCGCGACCCTCTTTGGGATCGTCATGGCTTCCTTGATTGAGCGCCTGACCGAATACTTTACCTCGACGGAAAAGCGGCCGGTCCGAGAGATTTCCACCTCAGCCCTCACGGGCCCGGCGACGATGATCCTCCAGGGCTTCGCTTACGGCCTGGAATCCAGCGTGTGGGCCGTCGCCTCCATCGTCGTCGCTCTGCTGGCTCCGCTGTTCCTTTTCCCACCAGGCCTATTTGCAGGTGTGATGCTGTCATTTTACGGGATCGCCCTGACGGGCCTCGGCCTGCTGGCGACCACGGGGTACATCCTGGCCATGGATACCTTCGGACCGATTTCGGACAACGCCAACGGTATCTTTGAAATGTCGGGGGTCCTGAAGGAGCCCGGCATGGCCGCCAGTGCCCGCATCGTCCACCGCCTGGACGCGGTCGGCAACACGACGAAAGCCCTGACGAAGGGATTCGCCATCGCCACCGCCGTCGTCGCTGCGACCGCCCTGTTCCACTCCTTCGTCGAGGATACCCATCTGTCCAGGCTGATCGCCGACCTGCCGGGCACGACTCGCGACGTCCTGGGGGGCCTCCCGGTCGACCTGCCCGTCGTCTTCATCGGCCTCTTGATCGGAGGGGCCGCTCCATTTCTGTTCAGTGCCTTCTCAATCCTGGCTGTCGGCCGGTCGGCCTTTGAACTCATCCAGGAGGTCCGGCGGCAGTTTCGGGAACGGCCGGGTATCATGCAGGGGACGGAGAAGCCCGATTACGGTCGCGCCGTGGCCATCGTCACGAAGGCGGCCCAGAAGGAACTCCTGGGACCCGGGGTGCTGGCGATCGCCTTGCCCATCCTGGTGGGGTTTGGTCTGGGCATCGGCGGACCGCCGGTCCAGATCGGGAATTCCACGTATGTGCTCACGGGTGCTCAGGCCCTGTGTGGCTTCCTGGCCGGCGCCATCCTGGTCGGTCAGCTGTTGGCCGTCCTCCTGGCGAATGCGGGCGGCGCGTGGGACAATGCAAAAAAGCGGATCGAGGCCGGCTTCTTGGGCGGGAAGGGGACCGACTATCATAAGGCCGCCGTAATTTGCGATACCGTCGGCGACCCCTTTAAGGACACGGCGGGCCCGGCATTGAACCCCCTTATCAAAGTCATGAATCTGGTGTCGATCCTTATCGCACCGGTCGTGATCCAGCCCATGTCGGATACCGCCCGGGCCCTGTGGGCCGGCGCCGCCTTGCTGGCCTTGACCTTCTCGGTTTACTGGAGCCGCCGGGGGAGCGTGGCTGAAAGCGTGCAGGTCGAGATACCCGGCCCGGTCGCCGTCCCGACCGACCCGCCTGGGAAATATAGCGAATAGCGAACAGGACCTGACCTACCGACCTGCCTGTCTGCCGGAGGATTTCCGAGAGTCCGCCACCCAAACCTTTCCGGCAGACGTCCCAGGAACTCCAGGTTTCAACGGTCCAGATGAAGGGGGGCCCGCCCGTCGTGAAACGACGTATAATTGAGTGATCAAGGAAGGGCTGATCTATCGGGACCGCCGCCAGCCACGGCGGCGTCCAAAGCAACCAACGCCTGCAGTCGTGCGGGCATCAGTCCCATGGTAAGCATTAAGCGAGGGACCGCGTCCAAACAGGTCAAGATGCCCGACGAAAGGCTTGAAGAAGCCCATCGGCTATCGCCTGAAGTCCCTTGGGCCGCTCCGGCGCAGGAGCGTCATAGCCGGCTCAAGGTCTTGCTCGGCGCAACCCACGGCGGCGGGAAATGGAGGGCGTATCTCTTCAGTGCCGGGGCAGTCGGTCTGGTCGGGCTGATGGCCAAGCTTCTCGAGTTCTTCTTACCGCTTCCCAATCTTCCCATGGTCTTTCTGATAGCAGTCCTGTATAGTGCCGTTACCTGGGGCCTGGGACCTTCGATCTTTACATCCCTCTTGAGCGTACTCGTCTACAACTTTTTCTTCATGCCACCCGTCTACGCCTTCGCCGTCGCCGGTCTCCAGGACCTCCTGACTCTGGTCGTCTTTTTGATCGTGGCCGTATTGACCAGCGATTTGATGGCACGAGTCCGAGAACAAGCCGAGACGGCCAAGCGACGCGAGGCCCAAACCGCGGCCCTCTACGCTTTGACTCGCGAGATCGCCGACGCAGGGGGGGTGGATGATGTGCTCCGAGTCGTCGTGAGCAAGATCGCCCAAATCTTCAGGGCGAGGGCGGTCTTATGGTTGCCAGACTCAGGTCAGCTTGTCTTACAGGCCGGGTATCCACCGGGGACCCAAGTAAGCGAGGTCGAGCGGGCGATAGCGACATGGGCCTGGCGACACAATCAGCCGGCCGGCCGAGGCACCGATACCTTTCCGGGAGCCGAATGGTTCTTCATGCCCCTCTACACTGCGAATGGCACAGTCGGCGTCCTCGGCCTGCAGTTCGAGGCCCCGGGGGCCGGTCTCACTTCCGACCGGCGACGTCTCTTGGAGGCATTGGCCGATCAAGCCGCGGTCGCCATCGAGCGAACACGCTTGATACAGGCGATGGAGCAAGCCAAGCTGGCGAAGGAGACGGAGCGGCTTCAAGCCGCGCTCCTCTCGTCCATCTCCCATGACCTTCGCACTCCGTTGACCTCGATCATCGGTGCTGTGACCAGCCTGTTGACGGATAGGGGGACATACGACGAGGCTACGCGGCGAGACCTCCTTTGGACGATTCAGGAAGAAGCCGAGCGGCTTAACCGGTTTGTCGGCAACCTCTTGGACGTGACGCGGCTGGAGTCGGGGGCGCTCCGGCTCCATCGGGAATGGGTCGAGATTGAAGAGGTGATCGGCGTTGCGTCCGCCCGGCTCGCCCGGTCTCTGAGTCAGCACCGCCTCACCGTAGACATTCAGCCGGGGCTCCCTATGCTCCGGCTGGACTTTGTGCTGATCGAGCAGGTCCTGGTGAACTTGCTGGACAATGCGGCCAAGTACTCGCCGCCCGGCACGACCATCCGCCTCAGCGCCCGCCGCGAGGGCGACTCGGTCGTCGTCGAGGTGGCCGATGAGGGAATCGGTATCCCCCCGGCCGACCTGGAGCGCATCTTCGATAAGTTTTATCGCGTCCCGGGAAGCGACCGACAGGGGGCTGGATTAGGCCTGGGGCTGTTCATCTGCCGGGGGATCGTCGAGGCCCATGGCGGTCGAATCTCGGCCCGGAGCCCGGCGGCCGGCGGAAAGGGGACGGTCTTCACGGTGACCTTCCCTTTGGAGAAAGAGCAAGAGCCGTCCCCAGCGTCGGAACAGGAGTAGCGCATGGGCGAGCCACCCCTCCGCGTGTTAGTCGTAGACGACGAACCCCCAATCCGGCGCTTGCTTCGGACCAGCCTCGGCGCCCACGGCTATGACGTCGTCGAGGCGGCTTCCGCCCAAGAGGCCATCGTCAAGAGCTCTACGGAACGGCTGGACCTGATCATCCTCGACCTGGGGCTACCCGACGAAGACGGGCTGGACGTCATCCGCCGAATCCGGGAGTGGTCCCGGATCCCGATCATCGTCCTCTCGGTCCGTGGGCGAGAGGCCGACAAGATCGAGGCCCTGGACCGGGGGGCCGATGATTACGTCACCAAGCCGTTTAGCATGGGTGAGCTCCTGGCGCGCATCCGTGCCGCATTGCGCCGTCGGCTCCAATCCGAAGTCGAAGAGCCGGTTTTTCGTTCCGGCGGGTTGACCGTCGACCTGGCCCGGCGGATCGTGTCGGTAGAGGGTCGCGAAGTGAAGCTGACGCCGACGGAATACGCCCTGCTTCGCGTCTTAGTCACCCACGCCGGCAAAGTAGTCACCCACCGACAGCTTCTGCGCGAGGTGTGGGGACCCGTATACGTAAACGAAACTCATTATCTCAGGGTTTACATCGGCCACCTGCGTCGGAAGATCGAGCCCGACCCGACCCACCCGCGCTACATTCTCACGGAGCCAGGGGTCGGTTATCGGCTCCGCAGTCCGGACGAAGGCTGACGGGGTCCGGGTCTTGGACAGGTCGGCCGATGTCCCGTCGGCCCGTGTCACCCCGTCTCCAAATGAAATCGGACAGTACCCCCTTAGCCGGAAGGCTCTTCCGTACGCATGGCCAAGGGGACGACGGCCGGTTGCACGACCATCCCGGGCACCAGGCACCACACCCAAATCCATGCCGCCTGCCCTTACACGCCCAGGAACTTCCGGAGGCGGAGGCGCCAGTAAAGCGGGCGCAGGCGGAGGGGCCACCTCGGTAAGGGGACGGCCTCGGTCGGACAATGTCGGATGAAGGCCGCCATGACGGCCGGATGGTCGCCCCGAAACGGCGTGCACAGTCGGAAATCCCACTCCATCCGAAAGTCCTGAAGCTGGGCCTCCGGCCGGAAGAGACGCTCCAAGTTCCGTTGCTTTACCTCGACGAGGTCCGGTCGGGGCCGGACGTACCCGTAGTGGTAGATGAAGCATCCCGTCGGGACCAGGGCCCACCGCTTCCAGGGTCGGAGCTTC
>JAUQPV010000095.1 GCA_030550225.1 Acidobacteriota bacterium
TTGGGTCATAATCCTGTCTTGGCTCCCTTCATTTACACGCTGTTCTGATGGACGTTCGGCGTAAGCCGTGAGCATGAGACTTACGGACTCGACGCCGAACATCAAGCCACGTTCCCTTGTCCTGGGCATGAGGTCTACAATCTGGAGCCCGCAACCTGAAATCCGGAATCGGCTGTCTGAGGACGTCTTGTACCTGCGGCGGCGTCGGGAGCGGAATCAGCAACTCCGGGCGTTCTTCGACCGGTGGGCCCCGTGGCGAGACGTCTATCGTCGCCGCCATCGGGCTTACTACGACGAGATCGCTCGTCTTTACAGGTTTTGGATCCCGCCAGGCGCTCGGGTCTTGGAGGTCGGCTGTGGGACGGGGGACCTCCTGGCCCAGGTCCGGCCGGCCTTCGGCGTCGGCATCGATTGGAGCCCGGCGATGGTCCGGATCGCCCGGGCCAAGTATCCCCATTTGCACTTCGCCGTTGCCGATGCCGAAGCCCTGAGCCTCCGGGGGACCTTCGACTACGTGATCCTGTCGGACCTCTTGGGCTACGTAGAAGACGTCCAGGCCGTCCTCGAACAGGTGCGGTCCGTATGCGCCCCCCACACACGGGTCGTCCTGAACTTCTACAATGCTCTGTGGGAGCCGGCCATCTGGCTGGGGGAGAAGCTCCGATGGAAGTTTCCGGCCTCGATTCGCAACTGGCTATCCCTGCAGGACGTCGAGAACCTCCTCTACCTGACAAGCTTTGAGGTCGTCGCCCGGGGCCGGCGCCTGCTCTTCCCCCTGCGGATTCCTCTCTTAAGCTCCATCCTGAATCGGTGGGCCCTGCTCCTGCCAGGCGTGCGGCGACTGGGCCTGATCCAGTGGTGTGTCGCCCGGCCCATGCCTTGGGAGGACCATCCGCTGGGTCCGCCGCCGTCAGTGTCCGTCGTCGTCCCCGTTCGCAACGAAGCCGGCAACATCGAGGAAATCTTTCAGCGGGTGCCCGAGATGGGTGCCTGGACGGAGCTCGTCTTCGTGGACGGGGCCTCGACGGACGGGACTGTCGAGGCCATCGAGGCCTGTCGGGTTCGGTATCCCGAACGGCGCGTCCAGCTCATTCACCAGGGCGCGCCCCTCGGCAAGGCCGATGCCGTCCGGAAGGGCTTTGCGGCGGCCCGGGGCGACGTCTTGATGATCCTCGACGGGGACCTGACGGTCCCGCCGGAGGACCTCCCCAAGTTTTACGAGGCCCTCGTGCGGGGCCGGGGCGAGTTCATCAACGGCTCCCGCCTGGTGTATCCGATGGAAAAAGGGGCCATGCGGTTTTTCAACCTCCTCGGCAATAAGTTCTTCAGCATGGCCTTCACGTGGCTTCTCCAGCAACCCATCAAGGACACGCTATGTGGGACGAAGGTCTTGTACCGGCGGGATTACGATCGGATCCGGTCCCTGCGGGGCTATTTTGGGGACTTCGACCCCTTCGGCGACTTTGAACTCTTGTTTGGTGCGGCCAAGCTGGGTTTGCGGATCGTGGACCTGCCCATTCGATATCAGGAGCGGACGTACGGGACGACGAAAATTCACCGCTGGCGTCACGGCTGGCTCTTGCTCCGGATGTGCCTCGTCGCCCTCTGGAGGCTCCGGCTGGGGTAACAGAGAAGCGGTCTCATAAATCCCACAGCCTCTCTCCCCGTGGGAGAGGGGTCGGTGGAGAGGGCCCTCACCCGGCCCTCTCCCACAGGGAGAGAGGCTTATGAGATAGGTTCAGAGACGTTCGGCTCGTAGGAGGGCTTCGTGACGGTTGACGACATGACGGGATCAGAAAAAGCGTTCGCTGAGGCCGAACGGATGAGGCCGGGTCCCTTACGGCGGCGCGAAGCTCAAGAATCGTCCTGTTAGAACGCCGGGAAAGGCATCCTTTCGACCGAATGGCTCGGATATCATGAAAGGCTTCCCCTCCTGCCGAAAGGACCTTCTCGTCTTAACCATCTACCTCCTGTACACTGTCGCCAATGTGTACCCCTACAGTCATCCGGCTTTCATCGGAAAGGCCGTCTACGGCTGGGGCGATGCCTTGGTCGACGTATGGCTCTTGGGAACTTCCGCCCATCAGTTCCTCCGGGACCCATTCCACCCTTGGGACGGGCCCGGTCTGTATCCTTTTCCTAAAAGCCTAACGTTCAACGACGCTCAATTGGGATTGGGCCTGCTGGGCGCGCCGATCGGCTGGACGACCGGCAACTGGCTCCTGGCCCGGAACGTCCTCCTCTTGCTGGGCTTCTGGCTGAGTGCCTGGTGGACCTATCGGTTCGCCCTCCGGGTCGGGGCCAGTCGCTTCGGGGCCTTCATCGCGGGGCTCCTGTACGGATTTTGCAGTCTGCGGTTTCATCACGTACGGATTCTCAAGATGGCCTTCGGACCCCTGATCCCCCTGTTCTTTCTGTATTTGACCCGGTGGTCTCAGACGGACCGGCTTCTGGATCTATGGAAGGCGGCCCTGACCTGGGCCCTGCAGATGGTCTCGGGCCTCTATTATGGGTTTTTCCTCCTGACCCTGGGTCCCCTCTATGGGCTTCTGATGAGAAGTCGACCCCTGGCCGACCCGGCGCCCCGGGTTCGGAAAAAGTGGGAGACGGTCCTCGCCGCCGTCGGCCTGGCTTCGATAGGCCTCGGGGTGACGTTCGGCCTCCTCCTGCCGTACTGGGAGTCCCGGTACCTCTTCGGCCTGGAGCACGACATTGGCCTGAATCGCCAGTGGGCCGCGCGAGTCACGAATTATCTGGCGACCGAATCCCGCATCGGCCGTGAGATGACGGCCCGATGGTGGGACTGGGAACGGCCCCTATGGGTCGGTGTCCTGGCATGGGCGGCTTTCCTCGTGCCCCCCTGGGCCGGCCGTGTCCAGGGGACCCTTTGGGCGATGACCACCCTGAGCTTTCTGCTGTCCTTGGGGCCCCAGATGCCCGTGTTCCGGGTCGCTTACAGCGTCCTACCCTACTTTTCGGCGATGCGCTACCCGGCCCGGTGGGGCATGATGGTCATCTTTTTTATGGCCCTCTTGGCCAGCCTGGGTATCACCCGCCTGCAGGCGCGGTGTCCGGCTCGCTTCCGATGGGCCCTGATGGCTTTCCTCGGCGGGGTCGCCGGGATCGACCTGTGGCACGCGCCTTTACGCGTCGAGTCGGCCCCGACGCCGCCGGTCGTTTATGCCCGCCTGCGGGCGCACCGGGAGCCCGGGGCGGTCGCCGCGTTTCCGCTGTACTCCAATTACGATATCGGCTCTGCCCTGTACGGGTCCTGGACGCTGGCCCATCAGAAGCCGACCCTCGGGGCTTATAGCGTGTGGTCCATCCCGGGAGCCGAGTGGATCCGCAGGGGTCTGGCCGATTTCCCGAGCCCCCACGCCTTGTGGCTTGCGGCTCAGCTCAACGTCCGTTACTTTGTGTTCCATGCCGGTTTGTTCAGCCGCCTGGGTCAAGACGAGCTGTTTCGGCGGTACGAGCAAAGTGTGGACCAGCTCCCGCGAGCGTGGGTCCGGCATCTCGAACGAGTCGAGGGGGATATTCTCCTAACCCTGAATCTGGAACAAATCCGACAAGACCTATGGGTCGCCCCACCACCCTCGTGGCGATGGGCGTCTGTACCGCCGAGTCAAGTCCAAGTCCCGGTGGAACCACCGGCCCGGACGGCTATCACGGATGGGGACCCCCGGACTGCCTGGACCATTCTCTATACGGGCGACTGGCAGGTCCAGATCGACCTGGGGCGTCCGGTCTACGTGCGGGCGATTCGGATTCGACACGACCCCAAGGACAAGATGTTCTTCTTGAGCGGTTCGACAGACGGTCAGGACTGGACGCCCATCCATACGGTCCCGTGGTGGATGTGGGTCGGCCTCCGTCGATTCCCCTATGCCCGGGAATACCCCTCCGACCGCCCGGGTCAGGCCGTCTTGCTGTGTACCCGAAATTGGGTTCGATACTTGCGGATCACCTCGACCCCCGTGGCCGGCCATATCGCCATTGGGGACATTCAGCTGATTGGGGAGCCATGAACCCAAAGGACGCCTCTCGGGAAGTTCGATGGGACCGTCAGGCCTTCGCCCTGTACCTCCTGTACGTCCTGGCGAACACGTATCCCTACAGTCATCCGGCCTATATCGGCCGCTTTGTACCCGACAAGGGCGACCCCCTCTTCGACCTCTGGCAGATGAAGTGGTTCGCCCATCAACTCTTCCGGGACCCCCGGCACCTGTGGGACGCCAACGTGTTGCACCCCCTCAAGCGGGCCATGACGTTCAACGACAGCCTCTTAGGGTTGGCCCTCCTGGGCCTCCCGATCGGCGGTCTGACCGGCGACTGGGTCTTCGCCCGCAACGTCCTCTTCGTCCTGGGTTTCCTGGTCAACGCCTGGTGTACCTACCGGCTGGCTCGACTCCTGGGGGCCTCGGGCGGGGGCGCCCTGGTCGCCGGGCTCCTCTACGGGTTTTGTAGCATTCGATTCCATCATGCGACGAACCTGAAGCTGGTCTTCGGTCCCCTGATCCCCCTGTTCTTTTACTACCTGACCCGCTGGGCCCGGACGGGTCGGTCCCTGTCTCTCCTGAGCGCACTCTTGACGTGGGCCCTTCAAATGATATCGTCTATGTATTACGGATTCTTTCTATTTACACTGGGGCCCCTCTACGGGGCCTGGATGAGATGGAACCACCGGGGCCATCTCAGCGGCGCCGCCCCTGTCGGACCCCGGTGGCATCGATGGGCGGCCCTCGGAATCGGGACCGCCGTCGGCCTGGGCCTGGTCTTCGGGGTCGCCCTGCCCTACTGGGAGACGAGCTTCCAATTTGGGCTCCGGCGGAGCATGGAGGAAAATGCTGTCTGGTCGGCCGTCCCGGGGAACTACCTGGCGACGAGCGCGCGGCTGGGCTTTACCTGGTGGGGTCGTCGTTGGTGGGACGGAGAACGGGTCTTGTGGCCGGGTGTTCTGGCCGTCACGGCCCTGGCGGCCTGGCCCTGGCGAAATCGGACGGTCCTGGGCCTATGGGGATTGGCGGGCCTGAGCTTCTTGCTCTCCTTGGGGCCGCAGACGCCTGTATTCCGGGTCGCTTATGCGGTCCTGCCCTACTTTTCGGCCATGCGGTATCCGGCCCGTTGGGGGATCATGACCATCTTTTTCCTCGCCTTGCTGGCGGGTTTGGGGACGACGCGACTGCTTCAGGCCCTGCCGGACCGGGTTCGCCGATGGGTCCTGGCCGGACTTCTGGTCGTCGGCCTGATCGACCTGTGGCATGCGCCCCTGCGGGCCCTTCCTATCCCGGCGCCTCCGCCGATCTACCGGGTGTTGGCCGCTGCGCCCGAACCGGGGGCCGTGGCCGTCTTCCCGCTTTATTCCGACTTCCGGGAGGGGTCCACCTTCTACGCTTACTGGACGACCTTTCACTGGAAGCCCGTCATCGGCACCTACGCGGCTTGGGCGCCCCCGAGTCACGAGTGGATCCGGTTCGTCCTGAAAGACTGGCCCCTGCCGCATGCTCTCTGGCTGGCCCAGTACTTGAACATCCGGTACATCGTCTTCCATCCGGAGAGCTTTCGGAACGTCGGCACCCAAGACCAGTGGGAGCGATACCGGCAACTCATGACGACGGCCCTCCCGCCCGAGTGGGTCCTCCGTCGGAAGCAGGAGCTGGAAGACGTCCTCTTGGTATTGAATCTGGAACAGATCCGGCGAGACCTGGCCGTGCGGCCCCCGGCCCGCTGGGACTGGCAATCGCCGGCGCCGGCTCAAGTCCTGGAACCCGCCGCCCCGGAGGCCCGACGGGCGATGACCGACGGCGACCCCGATACGGCGTGGGTCACTCGATATACCGGTGACTGGCATGTGACGGTCGATTTCGGACGTGAGGTCACCCTCCAGACCCTCCGGGTCTATACGGACCCGAAGGACAAGGTCTTATATCTCTGGGGATCCTCCGACGGCTCGACATGGAGACCCGTCTATACGGTGCCCTGGTGGGTCTGGGCCGGGGCGCATGTCCTACCCGACGGCCGGACATACCCGGACCCGGACCGCTGGAAGGACCGCCCTGTCCTCCTGTGTGCCCCGAACCGGGTCCGCTACCTCAAGCTGACGGCCTCGCCCGTGGCGGGCCACATCGCCATCCGGGAATTGCAGGTCATCCTGCAAGACGGGAAGTGAGATACAGGATGCTGAGATGCGGGATGCGAGATACGGGGTGAGAGATGGGGGGCATAGGTCTGGACGTTCGAAGGGCCTTGCGGGCTTGGCGGGACCGTAGCGTCGAACGTCTCCGGTGGCTGGACCGGCCGGTGGTCCATTGGGTCCTGCTGGTCGCCGGTTGGACCCTGTGGGTCCGGCTCTTCTTTCACGGGCCCCTTCAAATAGGCGCGTGGTCTGTTCCGGACCGACCCTGGACCCTCGCCCCGCTGGGCTTGGCTGTAGGGCTTCTCCTGGCCCGGAATACCGGCTGGATCCAGGACTGGAATCTACGTGGACGGGTCCGGTCCGTCGGAACCATCGTTCTCCTTGGATTGGCCGTCGGGGGCTGGGTCAGGTTGACCCGGATGGCCTGGCAGGACGCTTCCCATCGAGGCTTTACGGCCTTTTACTTCCAAGACCTGGAAGGCGTGGGTAGGCCCTGGCTACGGGTTCACGACCGTACGACGCAAGTGCGGTCGTGGCTGTTCCCGCCGGATCGGCCGTTCACTGTGGAGTGGGTCGGATTTTTTCACGTTTCTCATCCGCGTCCTTATCACTTGTCGGTTTACGTCGACGACACGGCCTGGGTCTGGATCGACCGACAGACGGTCGTTCAACCCACCGAGGGACGGACCGGGGAGACTTACAAGGCCCTGGTTCCCTTAACGGACGGCTGGCACATCATCCGACTTCGATTTCAGAACCGTTCGGGACCTTACGAATTCGTCTGGTACCTGTGTCCCCAGGACCGTCCCGGTCGGACGGCGTGCCTCCGGCCTTCGGACTTCTGGACGACCGTTTCCTCCCGGTCTCATCTCCAGCGGCTCCGGGTATGGAAGACGGTCTGGTGGGGATGGACCCTGGTCTTGCTCGGGGCGCTGAGCTGGTGGGGCTTCCGGGCCCTGCGGTCGACCTGGCGCCTTCCGGAGAAACGCCCGACCCTCGTTCATAGAGCCTGGGTCCTCGTGGCCCTGGGCGTCGGATGGTGGCTCCGGGCCACGATGTATCCGGTCGCTCCAGCCATCGTCACGAGTGACGGTGGCGTCTTTTACGACATGGCCATGGATATCGTCGAAGGCCGGGGCTACATGTCCTGGGAGGCCGACCCGCCGACCTATCAGCGGCCCGGCCGTCCGACGTTTTTCTACGGACAGCCCTATTATGGTACCTATCTGTCTTTCCTGACGGCCCTGTTGACATGGCTGACAGGTCGGACGTACCTGAACCTCCTATGGGCCTTGGACTTGACGGCCTTAGCTTATTGCCTGGGCGTCTACGCCTTGGGGACTACCTTGTGGGATCGCCGGGTCGGCCTGTGGGCCCTGGGGATGGTGCTCGTGTGTGATTTCGCGCAGTACCTCTGGGAACATATGGAGGGCCGAGTAGTCGTGATGGCCCTGACGGCGTGGACCCTGTGGGTCCTGGCCCGGATGTGGACGGCGGCCCCAGTGGACCGGAATCGACGGCGGTACGACTTCTGGGTCGGTTTCCTGATGGGCTTGACCCTGTGGGCGCACTTCCTGACCGTGTCCGTCTGGATCGTCGTGGCCGCGTACGTCCTTCTTTTTGCCTGGCTCTACCGACGGGAAGCTGGCTGGATGAGCTTCCTCTATGCCTCGCTGGGAGGCCTCATGGGGTTGACACCCGTCATTGTGTGGAATGCCTATCACGGGTGGCTCAGCATCACCTTAGGACGAATGAATATCGCGGAGATGACGGCGGGCGACCTGGGCGGACCCGCCTCTTTTTGGCTCCGAGCACCCCAAAACCTCCAGGACCTGGGACGCATCCTCGCCCGGGAGATGCTGGGTGCCTCTTGTCATCTGGGTGGAGAGCCCTTCTGGACCTTCGGATGGATCCTCATCCCTTGGGGCTTAGCCGCGGGATGGTATCTGGCCCGGTACCGGACGGCCGCTGGGACGTCAAATCCGGCCTCCTCCATCGCCCGATCGATCCCCCTGACCCTCACCGTCTCTGTCCTGGCCGTTAACTTAGCCCGGAGCGGACCGCCGCCCGACGCCCGGTATCTTGTGCCTTTGTATGTCGTATTTCCCGTCCTGATGGCCGCTTGGCTTTGTCACGCCGTCCTCCGGTGGAGTCCCGAGGTAGCCCGGCTTTTGTTGGTCGTCATCTTAGTCGTGCGGCTCCACTCGATGGCCCACGGATATCAGGCCGTCTTTGTGCCTTCTCGGAGCTTTTGGGAACTCATGGATTTTCTGAAAACACATCAGGTCCGCTCGGTCCTGACCGAGTACTGGCTGGCTTACCGTCTCACCTGGTTGTCGGATGAAAGCATCCGGACCGCGCCTTACTTCATCGTGACCAAAAACCGGCACGCCCTCCTGGCTTACCGAGCCCTGAGCGACCCCCAGGCGGCCGTCCTACTTCGGTCCGACCAACTCGAAGCCGTCCGGCTGGAAGAAGCGCTCGCCCGACAGGGTATCCGGTACCGCCGGG
>JAUQPV010000096.1 GCA_030550225.1 Acidobacteriota bacterium
GTCGGGCGTCCGACCCCGGGGGCGGGTCCCCTTCATCGGCGCCGTCATCAGGCGGGGATGGTCCCAGCGGAGGAACAGCTCGGGCGACATCGAGAGGACGGCCCGACGGGCATCGACCTGCAGGTAGGCCCCGTAAGCCGTCGGCTGTTTCGTCCGAAGACGTCCGTAGAGATCATAGGGCGGCGCCGTCAGCTCCAGCTCGATGCCGACCGTATAGTTGGCCTGGTAGAACTCGCCGGCCCGGATTTGGGCCCGGACCCACTCGATGTCGGCGACGTAAGTCACCCGGTCGACCGTACAGCGGCGGAATCGGAGACGGCCCCCGGGGGTCGGCGGCGGGAAGGGAATCGAGGCGACCTCCTGTCGGCGGCCGTCGGCGCGCCATTCCCAGAGGGCCTCGCCTTCTCGGACCCAGACCCGGTCGTAGACGCCCATCCACATCGGCGGAAAGCCCAACGGGGGGTCATATGGGACCGGGAGGCGCTCCCAGCGGTTCCGGAGGGTATACCCCAGGTAGCCGATGAGGAAGAGGCGGCCGGCGTACCGCTCCAGGGCCGCCGGGTCCGTGACCGTGTCCAGGGGATCGACGGCCCAGAAGGACCGATGGGAGCCCAGGTGGAACTGGGCGCCGTCCAGCCACACGAAGCCCACCGGCGGTGTCCATCGAGTCGGGGCTTGCGCCACGGCCACCCCCGTCATGCGGGACCGTCGAGATACGAGATGCAAGATACAAGATGCAAGACACTGAATGCAAGACGCAGGCGGCGTCTCGGGCCTCAGCGCTTCAGCGGACGGAGTAGGCGAACGGCCGAGGTCGCAAAGGGGTCTAAATGTAGAAGTCTACTCGGTCCGTGAAAATGGCGTCGGGAGGAATCCGGTTCTGGGTATTCGGTGTCCAGAGGGCATGGAATCGGGCGGTGCCGGATCCCATGTCTCTAAGGAAGGGTTGAATAGTGCACTGTCGGGAACCATTGCGAACACCCAGGGCCTGACACCCGACCCAGGGGAGTGGGCTATGTTCGAGAGCGTCTCCTTGTGGGAACTCTTGCTTATCTTCCTGATTGTGTTGATGATCTTTGGAGCTGGCCGTCTGGCCGACATCGGGAAGGGCCTCGGTGAGGGCGTGGCCAACTTCATCCGGGCTTTCCGGGAGGCCAAGCGGGAGTTAGAGGATACCCCATCCTCGGCCCGGCTGGCGTCCAAGACCTCGGACGGAAAGGCGATCCCGCCGGACGAGGGGGCCCGCCCGTCGCAGTAAGGCTCGGGATGGGAACCTGAAAGGGCGACATCGAAGCGCTTAACAAAACCGCAGAAAGGGGTTCTATGGGGGCCCGCATCCTCGTCTTGGACGATGACCCCGTCGCCTGTGAGTTTTTGGAGGAAGCCCTCGAACGGGCCGGCTATGCGGTCACGGCCTACACGTCGGTCGAGGCTGTCCCGCCGCGAGACCTGGACGAGGCGGACTTAGTCATTTCCGACATCCGGATGCCCGGCGTGGACGGTCTCCGGTTCTTACGGTCGGTCCGCCAGCGGCGGCCGGACTTGCCGGTCATTCTCGTGACGGCCTATGGGTCCCTGGAGACGACGATGGAGGCCTTCCGCCTGGGGGCCTGGGACTACATCAGCAAGCCGTTCTCGCCGGACGCCATCCGGGCGGCCGTCCGCCGCGTCCTGGAGGTCCGGGAACTCCGCCAGCGCCATATCCGATGGGAGGCCCAGACCGCCGAGGCCGAAGGCCCCCGGCTGGTCGGCTCCTCGGTGGCCATGGTCGAGCTGTACAAGACGCTCGTCCGGGTGGCCGACGCCTGGGTCAGCGTCCTCATCGAGGGCGAGAGCGGGACGGGTAAGGAACTCGTCGCCCGAGCCCTTCATCAGTTGAGTGGTCGCCGGATGGCCCCTTTCGTCGTCGTCCACTGCGGGGCCATCCCAGAGACCCTCCTTGGAGTCAGAGCTGTTCGGCTACGAGAAGGGCGCCTTCACGGGGGCCGAACACACGCACGTCGGCCTCATCGAATCGGCCCAAGGCGGGACCCTGTTTCTGGACGAGGTCACGGAGATGTCCCCGGCCTTGCAGGGGAAGCTCCTGCGGTTTCTCCAGGACGGCGAGGTCCGCCGGATCGGGAGCACCACGGTCCGACAGGTCCAGGTTCGCGTCGTGGCGGCGACGAACCGGGACATCGACGCGGAGGTCCGGGCCGGCCGGTTTCGGGCAGACCTGCTCTACCGCTTCGTCGTCCGTCTACGGGTCCCGCCCCTTCGGGAACGGAAGGAGGACCTTCCCCTGCTCGTCCACCATTTCCTTCAGCGCTCGGGTCATCCCCACGTGCGTCTGTCCCCAGAGGCGATGGAGTACCTGATGGCCTACGACTGGCCGGGCAACGTCCGGGAGCTGGAGAACACCCTCCAGCACGCCCTCCTGATGTCCTCCCGGGATGTGATCCTTCCCGAACACCTGCCCGAGAAGCTTCGGCCGGCCCCTCGACTGGCGGGACCTCCCCTATTGACGCCCCTGGAACGGGCCGAGCGGGACCAAATTCTCCAGACGCTCCGGGCCACGGGGTGGAACCGGAGCCAGACGGCTCGCCTCCTGGGTATCGACCGGAAGACCCTTCGGATGAAGATGCGGCGCTACGACTTGCTCCGAGACCCGTCGGGGACGGCCCCAGGCCCCGCCTCGGGTTCGGAGACGGCGACCGGCCAGTAGATCACGAAGCAGGCCCCCTCGCCGGGCCGGCTCTCGACCTCGATCGAGCCCCCGTGGCCCTGCACGATGTCCTGGACGATGGCCAGGCCGAGGCCCCGCAAGCCCTCGTCCGGGCGGGTACTGAAAAAGGGCTCGAAGATGCGGGTCCGGACCTCCGGCGGGATGCCTGCCCCCGTGTCCCGCACGGCGATGGCGACGGCGTGGCGCTCAGGGACCGACCAGGCTGAAATCGTCAGACCGCCGCCCGACGGCATCGCCTCGACTGCATTCTGGATTAGGTTCAGCAGGACCGTCTGCACGCGGTAGCGATCCGCATTCAGCGGGGGCAGGCCTGGGACCACGTCGACCCGGAGCCGGATATTAGACTGCTGGAACCACGGCTCCACAAAGAGCAGAGTCTCGTCCAGGAGCTCTGAGACGTCCACCCGCTCCATGCGGGGCTCGGGTAGACGGGTCGCCCGACGGACGTTCTGGAGGACGGCATTCAACCGTTGAGTCTGCTGAAGGATGAGCTCAAGCTTCCGGCGGGTCTCCGGCGGCCAGACGTCCTGCTCCAGGAGGAGCTGGGTCAGGCCGGCGATCGAGTGGAGAGGCGTCCCCAAGTCGTGGGTCAGGACGGCCACGAGCTGACCCAGGGCCGCCAGTCGCTCCAGTTGACTGACCTGGTGCTGAAGTTGGATGACCCGATGGGTAGCGACCTGCACGCGCCGTTCGAGGTCCTGCTGAAGCGCCCGATGGCTGGCCAGGACGCGCTCGAGCTCCTCGGTCATCTGATTGAAGTGCCAGGCCAAGCGGCCCCACTCATCCCGACGCCGGAGGGGAATCCGTCGGAGGACCCCGTCGCTCCGGAAGGCGTCCATCGTCTCGATGATGGTCCGCAGGGGACGCCCGATGATCCCCCGATAGCTTAGGGCCAAGACGGCCAGCAGGGCCAGCAGGAGGCCAACGCTACTCGCAAAGAGCAGGCGGCGAGAATGACTCAACACCTCGGCCGTCGTGCGGGTCAGGACCGCCACCGCCACGACGGCCGAAGGCGGCCCCGAGCGTTCCGACCGGACCGGATACAGGAGGGCCAGGGCCGGGCCGGCTTCCGTCTGAATGCTCAGCGGCCTCGGGACGCCTGACCGAAACGCCGCCCCCAGGTCGGACTCCGGCCAGTCGTAGCTGACACGGTTGACACCTATGACGCTCTGGATGCCCTGCGGGAGTCGGGTAAAGATGTCAATCCGGACGAGATTGGGGTTCTGTTCGATGAGGTCTTCCATCGCCTGGTCTAAAGTGACCAGGCCCTGCCGGGTCGGAAAATGCTGGAAGTACTCGCCGGCCGTCTGAGCGACCTCGTAGAGGGTCTCCAGTTGACGGTGTTGCAAGATCTCCCGGAGGACCCGTAAGTGGAGCCAGCCCCACAGGGCCATCGTAAGCGTCAGGCCCAGGGTCGTGACTAACAGGAGACGGGTCCGGACCGTCATGGGCATGTCCCCTCTTCGGGATGATGGGCCGGGCTGACGCCGGTCCGGCGGCGGCCCAGGCCGACGACCGTTCCGAGGCCGATCAGGATCCAGATCAGTTCTCGAAGACGCACGACCGTGCCGACGTAAACGCTGACCAGGGGATCCAAGTGGAATGCCGGTAAAATCACGTAAAACCCACCTTCTTGGACACCCACGCTGAAGGGAACGACGAACAGGACGTTGATGACGATGGACCATACCGTGTGGATGACGACGGCGTCCAGGAGGGAAACCGACGCCCCGATCCCCCGCAGGGCCAAGTAGACCTCCAAGACCATCAGGAGACGGCTGAAGTACTCCAGCAGGACCGCCCCGAGGAATCGGCCCGCCCGGTGACGGTACGCATAGGTCACGACGCCGTCCATCTCTCGAAGGACGTCTGGCGAGAGAGGCCACCAGTCCGTGAGTCGCCGCATGAACCCGCTCCGGGTCATCCAACCCAAGAGTGGGGCAAACAGCCCCTTACGGTGACGGGAGATAATCAAGAAGGCGACGGCCAGGAGGCCGACCACCGAGAGGCAGAGGCCCCGACGGACCGACGGCGGCAGGGGGACCCAGAACAGGGTGAAGACCGCCCCGCTGATCAGCATGAGCATGTGGCCCAGCATGTGGACCATCCGGTAGACCACGACGGCTGCGACGGCCCTGGACGCTCCGAGGTCCCGGCGGAGGGCGTACGCCTTGTACGGCTCTCCCCCGAGGTGGGCAAAGGGCGTCGCATAGTTCAACGCAAAGCCGCTGACGGTTAGGGCCAAAAGCCGCCCGTAAGATAAGCCCCAGCCATAAGGTCCCAACAGGAGCCACCAGGCGGTCGTATTTAAGAGATAGATGGGGACCCATAGCGAGACGATTTCCAGGAGACTCCACCGGGCCGTGGCCATCGAATGGACCAAAGTCGAGACCCCGAAGCGGTCCAGGAGGTACAGGAAGAATCCGAGACCTCCCGCAAACAACAGCCAGGGGACGACGGACCGAAGCCAAGCCTGGCGCATCTCCATCCCGTGTCCGGTGCTGGGTCGTCGGGTGTCCGGCTCCGACCCTCAACAGGCTGGGCGGGTCGAGACGACGGGCACCCACCGGTGGGCCCGGGCCGACCGGTAGCAGGCCGCCAGGATGCCGAGCGTGGCGACGGCCTCCTCCAGCGGGTCGTCGTCCCCGGCCGATGCCGGCCACGCCTCCAGGCGGCGGACGAAGTCCCGAAACAACGCGGTATACCATCGCACGTAGCTGGACTTGTCGGCCAGGGACTCTCGGACAAGCTCGGTCGAGGTCCTATCCCGCTGAAGTCGCAGGACATTCCCATCGTACAGAGCCATCGCCTGACGGCTGACGAAAAAGAACCGGTTTTGCCGTTCCCGGGCCGCCCAAGAGAGCTGGAGGGTGACCCATCCGGTGGGGTATTGCAAGCATACCAGGGCCGTATCTTCGACGCCGGGGCCGATGTACCGGACGGCCTGCGTCCGGGCCCATACGGCGACCGGTGGCCCCAGGATCCACCGAAGCAGGTCGATGTAGTGGATCCCCGTGTCCATTAAGACCCCGCCGCCGCTGACCCGGGCGTCGAGCCGCCAGCAAGACCGCCCGCCGGCTATGCCCGGGTCTGGCCCCGCCCGCAAGACAGTGATGTCCGCGAACCCGACGGGCCCCAGGCGGCCGTCCACGATCAGGTCTCGGAGGGCCTGCCACACGGGCGCATAACGGTACTGATGACAGACCATCAACACGCGGGGCCGCTCCCGAAGGAGTCGAGCGACGGCCCGGGCGTCTGACAGCCGAGCGGCCAGGGGCTTCTCGCATAAGACGTGGCACCCGTGCCGCACGGCCTGCTGGATGAGGTCCCGATGGACGTGAGGCGGCGCACAGATGTCGACGAAGTCCAAGCGCTCAGACCGAAACAGGTCAGCGGCGTCCCGGTAGATGCGGACGTCGGGCAGGGCCTCCCGAATGGCCGCATGCCGAGCCTCGACGGGTTCGACGACGGCCACGAGGCGGACCCGCTCGCGCAGGAACTCGTCGGCCTGAAAGGCCGGGACGTGCGCCTGGAGAGCGATGCTTCCGACGCCGAGGATCGCACCCTTCCACACCATCGTCTATGCCGTCTCCGGCGTCCCGGTCCGGTCTTGGAGCCATCGCAGGAGCCGGCGGCTCTGCCGGTCCTGGACGACCAGGACGGCGGCCGCCACGGCGTTCAGGACGAGGACCTCAAACAAAAAGAATAAGCCGACGTGATCTGCCAAGATAGAAGCGAACAGGACAGCGACCCGGAGGTTGGTCGCCAGCAAGCTGTAGTACTTCATCAGGGGCCGATTCAGGTGCCGGTATGCCTCAGCAAAACCGGTCGGCATGGCACCCCCACCTTCGTCGTAGACCCGGCCCAGGAGGCGAACAAAATTCGGCGAGACGGCTTCGACCCGCCGGACATAGGGGATGTAAAGGGCCAGCAGGAATCGCTGGGGCCAAGCGCCCGGTAAGCCCCGCAGGCGCTCGTATTCTCGTCGGAGCACCCAAGACCGGTCCATCGGACCCTCCTCTGGACGGACGGCCAGACGCACGTAAGCCAGGCGGTAGTAGTCGGCCAGGGAACTCTGGAAAGAGTGGCTCAATCCGGCCAGGGTACCCAGGAACCATACCCACACCCGGCCCGTCTGGTGCATGAGGCGGGCGCAGAGGTGGACGTAACAACTCGTGAACATGAGGGTACCCGCCAGGCCGTCCAGGATCCGACCCCAGAGGGTGACCTTCCGGGAGAGCCGGGCGAGCTGACCGTCGGCGCTGTCTAAGAGGTCCGCCATCAGGAAGACGCCGATGCCGGCCAGGTTGACCCAGCGGCTCGGGTAGTAAAACAGATGACCCGCCAGGACGCCCAGCAGGCCGCTGAGGACCGTCACGGCATTGGGATGGACTCCCAGACGCCAGCAGGCCCGAGCGATTCGGTATCCGACGGGCCGATAAAACCACAGGTCGACCCACTCCTCAACGTCCAGGGGCTTCAGCGAGGATTCGATCGGCGACGGCATCGAAGGCCTCCTGCAGGATGGCGATACCTTCCTCGGCGATCGCCTCGGTGACGGTCAGCGGCGGGTACAGCCGCATGTTCGGTCGATAGACCATGGCGATCAGGCCCCGCCGGAGGCATTCTTCGAAGATCATCCGGGTCCACCGCCGGTCTAAGGGCGTCCGGGTCCGCCGGTCGGCGACCAGCTCGATGCCGATCATGAGGCCCCGCCCCTGGACCCGTCCGACAAAGGGGTAGCGCTCCGGGAAGGTCGCCAGGCGGTCCAGCATGAACTGGCCCATGCGGGCCGCATTCGCCACCAGGTCCTCCTCCAGGATGACCCGGACGGTCGCCAGGGCGGCCGCCACGGCCAGAGGATTCCCACCGAAGCTGGATGAGCTTCCGCTCGGATTCGCAAAGGGTCGGGCGTGGGCGACTTCCTCCCGGATCAGGAGGCCCGTGATGGGGAGACCCCCGCCGAAGCCCTTCCCGATGACGATGACGTCCGGCACGACACCGTCGTGCTCGCAGGCGAACATCTTGCCTGTTCGGCCGAACCCCGTGATCGACTCGTCGCAGATGAGCAAGGCCCCGAATTCCCGGGCACAGGCCTGCAGATGTTGTAGATACCCCGGCGGGGGGACGATGTTGCCGGCCGTCCCCTGGATGGGCTCGACGACGATGGCCGCCAGGTCGTTAGTCGTCTCAGCGAGGACCTTCTGCCGCAAGAACTCGACGCAGGCGAATTGGCAGTCCGGAAACGTCTGGCCCAGGGCGCAGTGGTAACAGTCGGCATAGGGCGTCAGGTACGTACCCGGCATAAGGGGCCCGAGCTCGTGCTTGAAGGGGTCGCCCAGAAGGCCCAGGACGCCGCCCGTCTTGCCGTGAAATCCGCCCCAGAAGCCCAGGAATTCCCGTTTCTTCGTGTACGACTTGGCCAGCCGGAGGGCCGCTTCGACGGCCTCCGCCCCGCTACTGTAGAACTGCGTCCGCCGGATATCGCCCGGGGCGATCTCACTCAGAAGCCGCACCAGCTCGGCCCGGGCCTGGGTCGTAAAGCTCCCGACGGCGATGCGGGCGGCCTGCTCCTGGACAGCCCGGACCCACTTGGGATGCGCATGACCCAGGATGGCGATGCCGACACCCGTGAAGAAGTCGATGAACCGATTGCCGTCGACGTCCTCGACGATGGCCCCCTCGCCCCGGGCGATGGCCAGCCGGGCATACAGGGCGATGCTCTGAATCCCGGGCGCGATGTAAGCCTGCTCCTGCTCGAACCATTCAAGCGACCGGGGACCCGGAATCGGGCCCCGGACCCGGGCGAATCGCATGGGCCGAACCTCTGGTCCAAGGGGCCTGGGTCGGGAGTTAGGCCGGTGGGCCCCAGACTCCTAAGTGAG
>JAUQPV010000097.1 GCA_030550225.1 Acidobacteriota bacterium
GACGATCCAGTCGGCCCCGGCCCGGAGGGCATCCCAGGGCGTCGCCCATCGACGCTGGTCGTCGGCCGGCGCTTCCAGACGGACGCCCGGCACGACGGTCCGAAAGTCGGGTCCGTACTTCTGCCGGATCGTCGGGACTTCCCCGGCCGAGCAGACGACGCCGTCCAAACCGGCCTCAAAGGCCCATCCGGCCAGGCGCTCGGCCCAGTCTTCCGGTGAGCCCGTCGGGTCCCAGGGTGGCCGGTCGTGACTCGTCAGGACGGTGACGGCGATAAGGAGTGGCCGGTCCGACCACGCGCGGGCCATCTGGGCTAACGACCGAAGGGCCTCGGGACCGCTGAGGGCGTGGAAGTTGACCATCGCCACCCGCAGGTGGTAGGCCGCCCGGAGGGTGCTCTCCATCACGCTGGGGATGTCATGGAACTTCAGGTCCAGAAAGACGCGGGCGCCGGTCTGGTGGATCGCATGGATGAGGGCGGGCCCATGCCGTAGAAAGGCGATGGGGCCGACCTTAAACCAGGCGACCCAGGGCCGCAGGCGCTCGACCCACGTCAGGGCGTCCAGCAAGGACGTCTGGTCCAGGGCCACGATGACTCGGTCCCACCAGGGATGGCGCTCTCGGTCCATGGAAAGCATGCCGGAAGGCGCTGGGATGCAAGATCCGGAATGCAGGATACGAGATGCGGGATGTAGGATGCAAGATGCAGTCCCGGGGCGACCCAAAATTTCAGACCATAGACCCACGGACCTTCCGAGGCGGGTCTGTGGGCCGGAGCCCTCTTCCCCGTGCTTGAGGCCCGAGAGCAGAGCGTCTACGATCACGACGATGAAGGAACGGGATGCCGACGGAGGCAGACCATGAGACAGTGGGTATGGGAGCCCTCGGCCGAAGTCATCGAGCGGAGCAACGTCTACCGCATGATGCGGAAGTACGGCTTCCGGGATTACGCCGACTTCTGGCGGTGGTCTGTCGAGGACGTCGCCCGGTTCTGGCAGGTCATGGACCAGGAGCTGGACCTGGCCTGGCAGAGGCCCTACGAGCAAGTGCTGGACACCTCCCAGGGTTGGGCCTGGGCCCGGTGGTTCATCGGCGGCCGGTTCAATGTGGCGTATAACTGCTTAGACAAGCACGTGGCGGCTGGCCGAGCCTCGAAGGTCGCCTTCATCTGGGAGGGTGAAGACGGTCGGACCGATCGCTGGACTTACGGGGACCTGACCCGCTGGACTCTCCAAGTCAGCCATGCCTTGAAGGACCTCGGCCTCCGACCCGGCGACCGGGTCGGCCTCTTCCTCCCGATGGTCCCCGAGATCGTGCCCGCCTTACTGGCCGTCGCCCGCTTGGGGGGCATCGTCGTCCCGATGTTTTCCGGCTACGGACCGGACCCCATCGCCGTCCGACTTCGGGACAGCGAGGCCCGCTTCCTCATCACGGCGGACGGGTTCTACCGCCGGGGTCAGGTCGTTCCCATGAAGGAGACGGCCGATGCCGCCGTAGCGATGGCCCCGACGGTCGAGCGCGTCCTGGTCGTCCGGCGGACGGACCGGACGATCCCCTGGGACCCCCGTCGGGACGTCTGGTGGCATGAGGTCATCGACTCGGCACCGGACACGCCCCTGATGGAAGAGACTGAGTCCGAGACGCCCTTCATGTTGATTTACACCTCCGGCACGACGGGCCGTCCGAAGGCGACCGTCCACGTGCACGCCGGCTTCCCCGTCAAGTCGGCCCAGGACATCTACCACTGCTTCGACCTGCAAGCGGACGACGTCCTCTTCTGGCTGACCGACATGGGCTGGATGATGGGCCCCTGGGAAGTCACGGGCGTTCTGATCCTCGGCGGGACGTTCCTGCTCTATGACGGCGCCCCGGACTACCCGACGCCAGACCGCCTCTGGCAAGTCGTGGAGCGCCACGGCGTGACGATCCTCGGCATCACGCCGACCTTCATCCGGGCCATCCTCCGCCAGGGCGACGAATGGGTCGAGCGGCATCCGATGCCGACCCTTCGGATCCTCGGCTCGACGGGCGAGCCCTGGAACCCGGACCCCTGGATGTGGTGCTTCGAAAAGGTCGGCCAGCGGCGGTGCCCCATCATCAACTACTCGGGCGGGACGGAGGTCTCCGGCGGGATCCTCGGGTGCGTGCCCATCCTACCCCTCAAGCCATGCGCCTTCCACGGGCCGCCCCCGGGTATGGACGCCGACGTGTGGGACGAAAACGGCCGGCCCGTCACGGGGACCATCGGCGAACTCGTCGTCAAGAAGCCATGGGTCGGGATGACGCGCGGCTTCTGGCGAGACCCCCAGCGGTACATCGAGACCTATTGGTCCCGATGGCCCGACGTCTGGGTCCACGGCGACCTGACCCTGCGGGACGCCGAAGGATTTTGGTTCATCGAGGGCCGGTCGGACGACACCCTGAAGGTCGGCGGCAAGCGCCTGGGCCCGGCCGAGGTCGAGTCTATCCTGGTTGCCCACGGGGCCGTCGCCGAGGCGGCCGTCATCGGAGTCCCCGAAGAGGTTAAGGGCGAGGCCCTCGTGTGTTTTGCAGTCTTGAAGCCGGGCCGGGAGCCGTCTGAGGAACTTCGGCAGGAATTGAAAGACTGGGTCGCCCGCCACCTGGGCAAGGCCTTCACGCCGAAGGACGTCCGGTTTGTCCGGGACCTCCCGAAGACCCGCAACGCGAAGGTCATGCGGCGCCTCATCCGGGCCGCCTACTTGGGCCTTCCGTTGGGTGACACTTCATCCCTCGAAAATCCCCAGGCCCTCGAGGAGATCGCTCAGGCCCGGTAGCGAAAGACCCTGGACCACCGACCATAGACCCCAGACCTCCTCGCAGAAATGTAAGGCCCCGGTGAGATGAGCTTGTGGGTCACGGGTCGTGGCTCATGCTCATAGGTCATGGCCATGAGCTATCCACTCTGAGCCGATTATGAGCCATGAGCCAAGGGGTCTATCGGCTGACCTGCCCACCTGCCCAATGCTTGAAAATCTGGGGTCCATGGTCTTTAGTCTGAGGTCTCTTAGAAGACTTCCATCGTCAGGGTCGCCCAGTAGCTCATCCACTCAACCGTTCGGTCTTCCCAAGGAAGGGGTTCCTTCAGGTGGATCATGTGGATCGCGCGGACGTTCCAACGGCCCGGCCGATTCAGGGGGATGCGGACCCGGCCCTGGGCGTCCGTCGAGAACACCGCCGCCGGCCCAGCGCCCTCGGCGCCCGCAAAGACCTGAAGCGGGCCGATGGGCCGGCCTTCAAAGAGGACCTGAATCGGGAGGTCGTCTCCCAGATGGGGAACGGCCTGGGGGACGATCTCGATCCTCAGACCGACCGGCTTCGTGATGACCGATGCGACGGCCGGTCGCCCGATGTCGCCCTCGGCGGGTCGGACGACGAGCAGGGCCTTGGCGTATTTGGTATAGAGCTCATGGGCGGCCCGGTCCAGGAGTCCCATCCGTCGCCGAAGTTCCAAGATGGCCGGCAGGCCCTCGTGGGTCAGATATTCGTTGAATTCTTGGGCCGATAGGGCGATAAAGCGGGGCCGCAGTTCCATCGTGACCCAATAGGCACCGGGAGTCTCAAGACGGACCTCGGCGACGGACCGGTCCTGCAGGGGTTCCCATCGGACGTCCGAGACGGGGCCGGCCGGACCGATGACCTGCGAGCGTTCGATACGCTCCGGCTGGACGGCGACCTCCGTCTCCGGGAATTCGTTCCCCGTGCGGGCCTCCAACCGGAAGGTGACGGGCGCCGTCCCCACCATGTGAGGCTCGCCGACCAGCCACAAGTGATGCGCTCCGGCGATCGTCGCCAGACCCAGCCAAAGAATGAGGCTCGTCGGCAGGGGTCTGCCACGCATGAGGTTCCTCCCAGATTCGGCGTTGGGTATTGGGTGCTAGGTGTTGGGTATGAAAGACCCCGGACCACCGACCATAGACCTGTTTTCGGAAGCCTAGTTTGCCTCGTCTCGAGACCAGGTATTCTGATGGCTCCGTCAGGTCTGTGGTCTATAGTCTGTGGTCTCTTTGGACCTAACACCCAGCACCTAACGCCGCTTCATCTCCACGACCTCCAGCCACCGGTCCCACAGCCAATGGGCGATCCAGAGCTTGGAGGCCAGGGGCGACTCCCACCGCCGCCGGTCCCGGGACCAGAGGACGACTTGGTTCGTGTCGGCCTGAAAGCCCCGGCCGGGTTGATCGACGACGTTCAGGACGATGAAGTCCAGGTTCTTTTGGTCCAGCTTCTGCAGGGCGTGTTCCTCGGCATCTTTCGTCTCGGCGGCGAATCCGATCAGGATCTGGCCCGGCCGCTTCCGTCGCCCCAAGGCCGCCAGGATGTCGACGGTCGGTTCGAGGCGGACAGTCCAGGGCCCGCCGGCCTTTTTCCGTTTGTAGGGCAGGACTTCGCTCGGACGATAGTCGGCCACGGCGGCCGCCTTGACGACCCAGTCGGCCCGGTCGGCATGAGCGAGGACGACGTCGGCCATCTCTTGGGCCGTCCGGACGGAATAGAATTCTATCGCCGGATGGGGGATCAACTGAACGGGGCCGGCGACTAAGATGACGTGAGCGCCTCGCTGGAGGGCCGCCTCGGCGATGGCAAAACCCATCTTGCCCGAGGACGGATTCGAGATGAACCGGACGGCGTCTAAGGGCTCCTGCGTCGGCCCGGCCGTGACCAGGACGGTCTGGCCTTCGAGGGCCCGCCGCTGGTCCAGGTAAGTCCGGACGACCTCGACGAGCTCGGCCGGCTCGACGAGACGACCCATCCCGACGTCGCCCTCGGCCTGAGGTCCCTCGACGGGGCCGACGATGACAAAGCCCCGCCCTTCCAGAAGCCGCACGTTCTGCTGAGTCGCCGGATTCCGCCACATGTGGACGTTCATGGCCGGGGCGACGACGACTCGGCCGTCATAGGCGAGGACCGTCGACGTCAGCAGGTCGTCGGCCATCCCGTGGGCGATCCGGGCCATCAGGTGGGCCGTCGCCGGAGCCAGGACGATGAGGTCGGCTTCCCGGGCAAGGGCCGTGTGGAGGATCTGATGGTCCGGCGTCATGACCTCGTGGGCCCGATACACGGGGGCGTGGGTCAGGGCCTCGATGAGGAGGGGTCGGATGAAGTCCTCGGCCCGGGCCGACAGGACGGCGACGACCCGGACGGCCCCGTCCTTCGTCAGGAGTCGGATGGCCTCGACGGCCTTATAAATAGCGATGGAGCTACTCAGGCCCCAGACGACCGTCGACATGACGTCACATGAAGGAGACGTTCATGGACTGTTCTTTCATGATGGGCCGCGGTAGGCTCGGGGGCGTCTCGTAGCGGACCTTCCCGGCCAGGACCTCCCGCATGGCCACGACCGTCGGCTTCTCGTCCGGGGCGACCTTCACCCGAGGCCGGGCCCCTCGGTAGAGCTGTTCGACCCGTTGAGCGGCCAGCGTGATGAACATGTACATGTTCTCGACGTCTTCGTAGAAGACGTGTAAACTCTCCATGAGACCCCTCCGGAAATTGGGAGAAGCGGGGATGCTTAATATGTTACGTATCCTCCGGACCTTGGGCAATCCCGGCCGTGCCAAGCTCCTTCCGGCTTTGGAGAGGTCTATCCTTGCAAGGGTAATCCCACCGCGTCTCCTAATCCGCCATCGGATATGCGCCGCACTGCCTTACTGCCTCACTGCCTTACTGCCTTATTGCCTGGCTACCTTACCGCCCATTCCCCTTGCGCTTCGAAGCCCGCAGACCCCCTTCGTCCTCCAGAGCATGGTCATGTATTTTGAGTTCGACGCCGAGGACCAGTGGCGCCCGATGTGGGTGACCGTCAGCGGGACCTGGCAGACGGTCGCCGACTCAACGGCTCCGTCGCCGCCCTACGCCCTGACCCAGACGGCTCGCTACCTGGACTTCCCCAAGATTTACCTCGACCAAGGCGAGTTTTACGATTTCCAGGCCGAGGTCGCCTTGAAGATCCTGCCCTTCGACCAAGAAACCCAGCCCCGGCCGGGTCGTTCGGTCTTCGAGATCGGGCCCGAAGAGGTCCCGGAAGTCGCCTATCCGGCCGACTATGCGGCGGGCCTCCTGCTTCGCTACCGGGGACCCTTCTCCTTCGTCGCCGCCGTCCTGGACGCCCGGACGCAGGCCGTCTACCTGTTTCGGATGAGCACGGCCGGCGTGAGGGTCCTGGGCCGCCAGGCTGTCCCCGTCCAGTTGAATCGGTGGTACCGTCTGCGGGCCGTGTGCTACCTCGACCAGATCCACTTGTATGTAGACGGTCAGCCCGTCTTGTTTCGGGAGGAGCGGCGTCTGACAGGAGGCCGGGCGGGCCTCCTCACGGTCGGGACGACTCGCGCGCACTTGGACGACTTTCGGATCTCGACCGAACAGGTCCGGGAAGCAGGGCGGGATTGACGGCAGTCCGGGAATTCGGGAATCCGACAATCCGGCATAAATGGTAGAGGGGACGGCGAGATCACCCTGACCTACCGCCCAAGCAGGTATATCTGGCCATGACCGAATCCCCGAACTGCCGAATGGCCCGGATTGCCGGACTGCTGAATTCCCGAAGGGCCCAATCGACTCATCCCTCTGCGCTCAACCAAGCCTGAACGAGGCGCTCCGCTTGATCCATGAGGTCCCGTAGGCTGGCCCACCCGAGGGGTGCCGGCCGGACGGCGACATCCTCCAGACACACCTTAAACCACCACCACAGGGCAAACACGACGGGCCGCCACGTGTCCAGACGACCGGCCCATTGGGCGACCTCGACCATCGTGTTGTCCAGTTCGTCGCTTAAGCGTTGGACCCAGCGGTCGATATCCCGCTGGTGAAGGATCCGTCGGGGATACATCCGATGAATTTGCTCATAGATAGCCGTCTGGCCGTCTTGCAGGAGGGCGTCGAGATCGTCGGAGGATTGGGCATTACGGATTGCGGATTGCCAATTGCGAATTGGGGATTGGGCCTTGGGGGTAAGGATGTCAGGCCTTGCCCCGCTTGGAGGCGAGGGGCCGGATATCGGTCGAAGAGCTTCGTACAGGCGTTCCCCGATGGCCTGAATTCGTTCGGGCTCCAGTTCCTCATGCAGAATGTCGTCCATGTAGAGGGTCTCCATCCAGTGGTAAAACAGGACGGCGGCGATGAGGCCGGGGTCCATCCCGTCCTGCATGTATTGCAGGACCCGCTGTTGCCACCAAGCCAGTCGATTTCGGTCCATCGGAGAGCCTCACAACCGGAGTCGCCGGCGGACCAGGCGGCGGGCCGTCGCCGCCGCTGGCGGGAGGGGCGTCTGAGCGACCCAGGCCGGATTCAACCGAAAGCCGGCTAACTCGGCAGAATGAAGCCATCCCCGACGGTCCGGTCGGATCGGATGGTACCGCCCGTCGGTCCCCAGGTGATAGGCCTCGACCTGACCCCGGTCGGGGTCGACCAGCCAGTACTCGGCGACGCCGGCCGCTTCGTACTCGACGAACTTCTCGCCCCGGTCCCGTCCGATGGAGTCCGGCGAGACGACCTCGACGACCAAGTCGGCCGGCCCGTCGAGGTAGTTCTCCCGCAGACGGTCCAGGTGTTCCTTGCGGACGAACAGGAGGTCCGGCTCCCGGCCGCTGGGACGGGTCGGCAAGCGCATCAAGAAGGGGGCGGATAGGACGACGCCAGTGCCCGTTGCCTCGGCGATGACGCGCATAATGACGAGCAGGAAGTCCCGCAGGTCTTGATGTCGAAGTGACGCCGGTGAAAACACGATGACCTCCCCGTCGACCCATTCGGCCCAGGTGTCTTCGTCGAGCCAGTCGAGGAACTCCTCGAAGGTCATCCGGCCCACGGTCTTTGCGGCCGGCACGCTCATCGGTACCTCCGTGCATCGGTGGTAGGTCCTGGGTATCGGGTTTTCGAGGGCTCCGGGATCAGACGACAGGGGTTCGGGGTGTCCAGTCCCTGACACCCAATGCCCGGGCCCATACAATAATACGATAAATCGAGGTCTCCTTTCCACGGTCCGATCCATGCGGGTCATCGCCCATCGGGGTTTTTCGGGACGGTATACGGAAAACACCGAGCCGGCTTTCCGAGCCGCCCTGGCCGTCGGGGCCGACGCCATCGAGTGTGACGTCCAGTGCACCGCCGACGGCGTGTGGGTCCTCTTTCATGACCGGTCCCTCCGACGGAAGGTGGGGCTTTCAGGACAGGTCCCCGACTGTCGGTGGGACGACCTGCGGGGCCGACTCGTCCGGGTCCGGCGGCGGACCCCGGCGCCCCTGATGACCTTGACGGACCTGGCCGAGCGACTGCCGCCGACAGAGGTCTTCGTCGAGGTCAAGGTCCTCCCGGGCCGGCCTTACGAGGAGTCCCAAATTCGAGAGTTGGCTCGTAGCCTGGCGGAGCACCCTCAGCACGCATGGCGGGTGATCACGGCCGACCGGCCGACCCTGGAGCTCTTGCGCCGACTGGCACCCGGGATGCCTCGGGGGCTCGTATTGTTTCCATGGTCCCAAATGGAGGAAGTGGTCCAACAGGGTGATTGGGAGTACCTTTTCGTTCATCGTCGTCTCCACCGATGGCTCCCGGC
>JAUQPV010000003.1 GCA_030550225.1 Acidobacteriota bacterium
ATTTCATCTGCATTTCATTTACCTATGAACTCGTCTCAAAACCCTCTCCCTGGGGGAGGGGACTGGGTGAGGGCCTCGATCCAGAGCTTCTTTCTCCCTGGGATCAGGGACTTTTGAGATGAGTTCAGGGTTTGGCCTGTAGACTTTCTCCCTGCCTTTTACCTTTTTACCTCTTGCCTCCTACCTCCGGGCCTTTCATGTCCATCTGCCTACCTGCCGACTGCCGAATTGCCGAATAAGGAGGAGGCCGATGGCTGAGCCCGTCGTGGGCACCGTCGGGGAGATATGCAAGCAGGCCGGTAACTACATCTGCGGCAACTGCGGTCACTACAAATACTACGACGAGGGCGACGAATTCGAGGCCTGCCCTATGTGCGGTGAAGAGGACATGGAGTGGGAATTGGAGACGTGATGCGGGATGGGTCTCAGGCACCGGGGAAGACAGACCCCGGGCATAGGGTCCTCTTCACGCCGTGCCCTCGGCCCGCATCATCCACAGGGCCAGGATGGCCCCCAGCAATCCCAGCAGGAGGCCCCCGCCGACGATCCACTGGGCGATCGAGTAAAGGACCGGGAGCTGGACCTGGACGGACCAGTACGCCATCGTCAACTTCCGGAGATACCAGTTCGCCCCCTGCAGGCTGAGAAACCATAGGGCCGCCGCCAGCAGACTTCCCAGGAGACCCAGCAGGATCCCCTCCAGGTAAAAGGGGAGCCGCACGTGCCAGGGATGCGCCCCCAGGAGGCTCAAGATCTGGACCTCCTCCCGGCGGGCAAAGAAGCTAAGGCGGATGACGTTCGCCACCGTAAAGAGAGCCATCACGGCCAGGACCCCGCCGAGGACCAGGCCGCCCCACCGGACGACCCGGAACAGCGTACCCAGTCGCTCGACCCACCATTGTTGGTAGTCGACCCCGGCGACCCCCGGCAGGCGCTGAAGGCTGGCGACCAAACGTCGCAGGCTCTGGGCTTCGACCCGCTCCGGTACCAACCGGACTTCATAATGCGCCGGCAGGGGATTTGTCTGAAGACTGTCCATCAGGCCCTGGAACTCGGGGAACATCTCGACGAACCGCCGGCGGGCCTCGGTCGGGGAGATGAATTGCCAGGTCCGGACCAGGGGACTCTCGTGGAGCCATCGCTCGACGGCGACCCGCTGGCCGTCGTCGGCCTCCTCCATCAGATAAACGTACAGGATGAAACTCTCCCGGTACGGCCGGAGCCAAGTCTCCAGCCAGTGACCCGTCTGGAGCCAGCATCCGAATAGCCACAGGACGACCATGATGATGGACGACGAGACGCCCGTCGTCATTCGGTTCCGCTTCAGGTTCATCCAGGCAAACTGCAGGATGGCCAGCCACGTGTACAACCGCCTCATGGGACCTCCACGGGTAGGAGACTGGGGTTGATCGGACGCTGGTCGACCAATTGGATCCGCTCCCGCTCGATGGCGTAAATCTTGCCGCCGACCAGCCGGATCAGGCGGTCGTCGTGGGTCGCCACGATGACGGTCGTACCGGCGGCGTTGATCCGGACGAAAATCCGCATGATCTCGACCGACATCTCGGGGTCCAGGTTGCCCGTCGGCTCGTCGGCCAGCAGGACCTTGGGGTTATGGATGATGGCCCGGGCGATGGCGACCCGCTGTTGCTCTCCGCCAGATAGGGCCGGCGGGTAGCTCCGCCACAGGCCTCCGAGGCCGACCGACTGGAGGGTCCGGATCGCCCGTTGGCGCTGTTCCTTCGGGGGGACGCCCATCAGGCGCAGAAGCAAGGTCACGTTCTCTAAGACGGTGTACGTCGGGATCAGGCGGAAGTCCTGGAACACAAAGCCCATCTGGCGCCGGATGCGGTACAAGCGGGCATCCGGGATGGCCCGCAGGTTCTGGCCCATGACCAGGACCTGACCCTCCGTCGGATGAAGCTCCCGCAAGAGCAGACGCAAGAAGGTCGTCTTGCCTGCCCCGCTCGGACCCGTCAGGAACACGAAGTCCCCGGGCTCGATGACGAGATTCACGTCCCGGAAGAGCCAACGTCGCCGGTCGTAGGTGTGGCCCAATTGGAAGGTCTGGATGACCGCCGCCCGCACCACTGCTCACCGGTCGGAGGGGGTCGTGACGAGGGCCTGAAGTCGTTCTTGTAAGAGGGCCTGCACTCGCTGGGGGTCCGCCTTGCCTCCGGCCTTGCGCATGACCTGGCCCATGAAGAACCCGATGAGCTTCGTCCGGCCGGCCCGGTACTGCTCGACCTGCTCGGGGTTCTCCTGTAAGACCTCCTCGACCCAGTGGCGAATCTGATCTTCGTCCTGCGTCGCCTGCCAACCCCGCTCCTGCACGATGGCCGCCGGGTCCCGGCCCGTCCCCAACATGACGGTAAAGACCTCCTTGGCGACGGGGCCCGTGATGACCCGCGCCTGAACCATCTGAACGAGTTGGCCCAGGTGCGCCGGGGGGACGGTCGCCGGCGGTAGACCCGTCTCGAAGTCCATACAACGAAAGAGTTCAGATAAGATCCAGTTCGCTACGGCCTTCGGGGGAGCCCCGACTTGAACGGCCGCCTCGAAGTAGTCGGCCACCCGGGGATTCGCCGTCAGGAGCTCAGCGTCATAGGCCGGAAGTTGGTACTGGCGCATGAAACGCTCCATCCGCTGGTCCGGAAGTTCCGGTAGCGTCCGCCGTAAGTCCTCGACCCAGGCCGGGTCCAGACGGACCTCCAGGAGGTCCGGGTCCGGAAAGTACCGATAGTCATGCGCCTCTTCCTTCGTCCGCATGACCTCCGTACGTTGGTTCCGCTCGTCCCACAGGCGGGTCTCCTGGACAAGGGTCCCGCCCGCCTCCAAGACCCGGACCTGGCGCTCGATCTCATACTCCAAAGCCTTCTGGAGGAACTTAAAAGAGTTCAAGTTTTTGAGCTCGACCTTGTAGTCCGGCAGGGGGGCCCCGGGCCGTCGGACGGAAACGTTGGCATCGCACCGGAGGCTCCCCTGCTCCATGTTGCCATCACAGACGCCCAGATACAGCAAGACCTGCCGGAGCTTCCGCAGATAGGCGGCCGCCTCCTTGGGGGAACGGATGTCCGGCTCGGAGACGATCTCCATCAGGGGGGCCCCGCATCGGTTGAAGTCCAGATACGTGTAGCGGTCTGAGTCCGGGAAGCCCTCGTGGAGGGACTTGCCGGCGTCTTCTTCGACGTGGAGACGGCGGATCCGGACCCGCCGGGTCTCGCCGTCGAGACGGAATTCGAGGACGCCGCCCGTCGCCAGGGGCCGGTCGTACTGAGAGATCTGATAGTTCTTGGGGAGGTCCGGATAGAAGTAGTTCTTACGGCTGAACTCACAGACGGCATGGACCGTACACTGCAAGGCCAGGGCCGTCCGGACGGCCATCGCCAGGGCCGCCTCGTTGGGGACGGGGAGGCTCCCCGGTAGGCCCAGACAAACAGGACAGACGTTCGTGTTTGGGGGGTCGCCGAACCGGTTCAAGCAACGGCAGAACATCTTCGTCGCCGTCAAGAGCTGGGCGTGAACCTCCAAGCCGATGACCGCTTCCCAAGTCATGAAGAACGCCTCCGATGGATGGCAGGATACAGGTGAAGGATGTAGGATGCAAGAGCAGGTTGGAGGGATACAGATTGACTCATGGCTCATGAGCCATGAGTCGCCCTCTCCCTGGGGGAGGGGGTAGCCTTAGTCATGCGGGGGTCTGGAGGGGGCCTGGTGGCGGCCTGACGGCCGGTGTCCTGAAAGACGAGCGCCGGCACGGGGCTGTTTCAGGAGCGGCTGACCCAGGTCATCGCCGGATTCGCTGAAAGGGGTCCTGAGACAGGCCCCATCGGACTGTGGAAAAACCCCTGCAGAGGAGGTCTTCATCCCCTACCCACCAAAAATGGAACAGTCACGTCACCCTCCGGTCGTTGACAGGTCGGGGTGAGAGACCTAAGATAAAGGCCTAAGTGACACCCGTGCCTTCTGCGGCGTGCTCCACCCGTAAGGGGAATGCCATCCGCCGGCGTGGCGCAATCGGTAGCGCAATGGATTTGTAATCCGTGGGCTGGGGGTTCGAGTCCCCCCGCCGGCTCCAGGTGGCCCCGTCGTCCGGCGGGTCCGCCCTCCAGGCCCTTGGTCTTTCCCGACGGGTCCGGCCCCAGGTCCCAGTTGCCGGGTCCCAGGCGGATGGTGGATGATAGAAGGGGTGGACTATATAATAGACATGGTGAAGGGGGTGGATTCTGTCGAACAGGTCGGTCCGAGTCAAAGGGCTTGAGGAGCCGATAGGGGTCTGCCCCAAGGGGTGGTTTTCGAGTCGGGGGTAGCGGCGTGGGGTTGCCGTACCGGCGGGACGTCGTGATGGCGGGACGAGGTCGTGCTCCTTTTCTGTAGTTCTCTCGATGGCTGCTTTCTTTGGAACCCCGTCACGATATCAGGACGTCCTGTCGTTAGGTGGGGAGGTGCCCGAGCGGCCAAAGGGAGTGGACTGTAAATCCACCGCCGGAAGGCTTCGGAGGTTCAAATCCTTCCCTCCCCACCAGGGGCGGGAATAGCTCAGGGGTAGAGCATCAGCCTTCCAAGCTGAGGGCCGCGGGTTCGAATCCCGTTTCCCGCTCCACGGGGTCGGGTCCTGGGTGCCAGACCTCCGGCAGGGGTCGGGTAATTAGGGTCAAGTTCAATTCGCAATTCGCAATCCAAAATTCGCAATTCATGGGAAGGGGGCCCACGTAGCTCAGGCGGTAGAGCACTTCCTTGGTAAGGAAGAGGCCACCGGTTCGAGTCCGGTCGTGGGCTCCATCTGACGGTGCTGGGTCGTGGGTGGGACCCGACGTCCAGGACTCAGCACCAGACCGAAGGACCGAGGAGGAATCCCATGGCCATCGGGAAATTTGAGCGGACGAAGCCGCACGTGAACGTCGGCACCATCGGCCACATCGACCACGGCAAGACGACGCTGACGGCGGCCATGACGCTGGTCCTGAGCAAGCGGTATCCGTCGCCCGTGAACAGGTACGTCCCCTTCGACCAGATCGACAAGGCACCCGAGGAGAAGGCTCGCGGGATTACGATCGCCATCGCTCACATCGAGTACGAGACGCCCAAGCGGCACTACGCCCACATCGACTGTCCGGGCCATGCCGACTACATCAAGAACATGATCACGGGCGCCGCCCAGATGGACGGGGCGATCTTGGTCGTGTCGGCGCCGGACGGGCCGATGCCCCAGACCTACGAACACGTCCTGCTGGCCCGCCAGGTCGGTGTGCCTTCCATCGTCGTCGCCCTGAACAAGGTCGACATGGTCGAGGACCCGGAGATGCTGGAACTCGTCGAGGAGGACATCCGGGACCTGCTGAAGAAGTACGGGTTCCCCGGCGACGAGACGCCCATCGTACGGGTCAGCGCCCTGAAGGCCTTAGAAGGCGACCCCAAGTGGGAGGACGCCATCATGGAGCTCCTGAATGCCATCGACGAGTACATCCCGGAGCCCGTGCGGGACGTCGACAAGCCCTTCCTGATGCCCATCGAGGACGTCTTCTCCATCACGGGCCGGGGCACGGTCGTGACGGGTCGGGTCGAGCGGGGTCGGCTGAAGAAGGAGCAGGAGGTCGAGGTCGTCGGCCTCCGGGACGAAATCTTGCGGCGGGTCGTCACGGGCATCGAGATGTTCCGGAAGGAGCTGGACGAGGCCATCGCCGGGGACAACGTCGGCCTGCTCTTGCGGGGTACGTCTAAGGACGAGGTCGAGCGGGGGATGGTCGTGGCGGCCCCGGGGTCGATCCGGCCCTACCGTCACTTTAAGGCCCAGGTCTACATCCTCCGCAAGGAAGAGGGCGGTCGGCACACGCCCTTCACGACGGGCTACCGGCCCCAGTTCTACTTCCGGACGACGGACGTGACGGGGACGGTCATCCTCCCCGAGGGCGTCCAGATGGTCGCTCCCGGTGACAACGTCGAGCTCCAGGTCGAGCTCATCAAGCCCGTCGCCCTGGAGAAGGGCCTTCGGTTCGCCATCCGGGAGGGCGGCCGCACGGTCGGGGCGGGCACGATCACCGAAGTCTGGGAGTAAGGGCCGATGGCCAAAAAGAAGGGTCGTCAGACGGTCACCCTGGAATGTACAGAATGCCGACGCCGGAACTACACGACCCAGAAGAACCGGACCAACACGCCCGACCGATTGGAGCTCCGGAAGCACTGTCCGCACTGCCGTCGGCATACCTTGCACCGGGAGACGAAATAGCCCATAATATGGGGTGGACTCCGGAGTCGCCGCAGGGCACTAGCTCAACCAGGCAGAGCATCGGTCTCCAAAACCGAGGGTTGGGGGTTCAAATCCCTCGTGCCCTGCCATCGTAGCGTGGAGTGCACGCGTGCAGTGGTGGCATCGTCTCCGCCGTTTCCTTCGCGACGTACAGGACGAACTCCGTCGAGTCACCTGGCCCAGCCGCCCATCGGTGGTAGAGCACACGGTCTTGGTCCTCCTGACGGTGGCCATCATCGGCTTCGTGCTGTGGCTGGTCGACCTGGGGGGCCAACAGGTACTGCATGAACTCTTTCGCCGTCTGCTCGGTTGATCGAGCATCCCTACATTTTCGGTAGCCGGCTCGAAGGACCCGGGCCGACCTCTATGCTCAAATCGCTACGGGGTCTCCGACATGCCCGAATCGGTGGAAAAGACCACAAAGTGGTACGTCTTGCATACTTACGCCGGTCAGGAGGATGCCGTCCGGGAGGCCCTGGAACAACGAGTCCGGGCGTACAACCTCCAGGATAAGGTCCGGCGGATCCTGGTCCCCCGGCAAAAGGTCATCGAGATCCGGGACGGCAAACGGGTCGAGACCGAGCGCAAGCTGTTTCCGGGCTACATCCTGATCGAGGCCGACCTGGACGACGAGCGGACCTGGCAAATCGTCCGGACGACGCCCCGGGTCGCCGGGATCATCAGCGCCGGTCGGCGGCCGATGCCCTTAACAGACGAAGAGATCCAGCGGATCTTCGAGCAAATCCGGGAAGCCGAGGAAAAGCCCGTCACGGAACTCGAATTCGAGCGCGGGGAGACGGTCCAGATCATCGACGGCCCCTTTACCGGTTTCGTCGGGCAAATCGAGGACATTAACTACCAGAAGCAGACCCTTCGGGTCGTCGTCACCATCTTTAGCCGGGCCACCCCCCTGGAGCTCAGTTTCTTGCAGGTCAAGAAGTTGCAGTGACGCGGTGGCCGGGTTCACGGAGGGGAGAAGCGTCCGATGGGTAAGAAGCGGGAGGTCGCTACCGTACGGTTAATCTTGGAAGGCGGGAGCGCCACGCCGGGTCCACCGGTCGGCCCGGCCCTGGGTCAGCACGGCGTGAACCTGATGGAGTTTGTCAAGACCTTTAACGCCTTGACGGCCTCGATGCGGGGCCAACAAGTCCGGGTCCTGGTCCATATCTACGAGGACCGGACGTTTTCCGTCGAGCTGAAGGGTCCGGTGACCTCATTTCTGTTAAAGCAACTGGCCGGGATCGTGAAGGGCTCGGGGACGCCGAATAAGGAGAAGGTGGGTAAGATCACGCGGGCCCAACTGGTCGAGCTGGCCCGTCAGCGGATGAAGGATATGAACTGTGATTCCCTCGAGGCGGCTGTCCGGACCCTGGAGGGTCAGTGTAAGAGTATGGGCATCGCCGTCGTGGATTAAAGATGGGCAATAAGGCAGTGAGGCAGTAGGGCCGTAAGGCCGTAAGTTCTACCGGACGGGCATTTCAGGATGCCCCCAGTGACGGCGTACATAGACGGATGGCCTTACTGCCGTATTGCCTAATGGCCTAATCCTGTGCCGGAGGATTGCGGTGGGGCGTAAATACGCGGCGGCGCTGGCGAAGGTCGAGGCCCGGCCGTACCGTCTGGAAGCGGCCCTGGCTCTGCTGAAGGAGATCGCTTTTGCTCGATTCGATGAGACGGTCGAATTGGCCTTGCGTCTGGGGGTCGACCCCCGAAAGCCCGAGCAACAGGTGCGTGGAAGCGTCGTCCTCCCGCACGGAACGGGCAAAGCCCGGCGCGTCCTGGCCATCGCCGTCGGCGACAAGGCCGTCGAGGCCCGCCAGGCCGGGGCCGATTTCGTCGAAGGCCCCGAGGTCGTCGAGCGGATCGAGCAAGGGTGGCTCGACTACGATGCCGTCGTCGCCACGCCGGACATGATGCGCTTTTTGGGACGCGTCGGAAAGGTCCTGGGTCCCCGAGGCCTGATGCCGAACCCGAAGGCCGGTACGGTCACCCAGGACATCGGTCGGGCGATCCGAGAAATCAAGGCCGGTCGTGTGGAGTTTCGGACAGACAAGACGGGTAACGTCCACATTCCTGTCGGGAAGAAGTCCTTCCCGGTCGAGCACCTGGTCGAAAATGTCCTGGCGGCCGTCGAAGCCGTCCTTCGGGCGAAGCCCTCGACGGCCCGAGGGAAGTACCTCCGGCGGGCCTACGTGAGCACGACGATGAGCCCAGCCTTGGAGTTGGACCTGAACGACCTGCTGGCCCGTCTGCGGGTGTAGGGCCATTCGGGAATTCGGCAGTTCGGCAGATGGGCAGTTTGTCAAAGAGCTTAGAGCAGAGAGGGCAGAGGATGCGGGGCGCTGGACTCGTAGCGCTTTACCCTATGCGCTGGGCTCTTGGCCATGGGCTTACCCACCGAACGGCCGGATTCCCGAACTGCCGAATTGCCGAATGATGGAGTCCTGACGATGCGTGTCCGACCCAACCGGTTGAAGAAGGAAGAGTGGGTCCAGTCCTTTCGGCAGGAAGTCCTGCAGTATCCGGCTGTCCTCTTGCTGGCGCCCCAGGGCGTCTCGGCCCGAGAGGACCTGCAGATCCGGCGTCGCATCAAGGCCTTGCAGGCCCACTATCGGGTCGTCAAGAACCGTCTCGCCCGGCTCGCCTTCCAGGGGACGCCCTTCGAGAAGCTAAGCGACGCCCTCCGGGGGATGACGGCCGTCGCCTATCATACGGACGGGGTCGCCCTCGCCAAGTTGGTTCGGGACCTCATGAAGGAATACACGCACCTGGCCTTTAAGGCGGCCGTCGTCGAGGGCCAGCTCTTTACCGACAAGCAACTGGACTTATTGATCAACCTGCCGTCGAAGGAGTCGGCCCGGGCCCAACTGTTGGGCCTCTTCCAAGGTCCGGCGGCCCGGATGGTCCGGCTTCTGGCGGCTCCGCTTCAGCAATTTTTAGCCGTCTTACATCAGGCCCAAGCCCAACGGGCTCAAGAGCCTGCACGAGAAGGAGGTGGTCCCATGGCCGAGCTGACGAAGGAGCAGGTCATCGAGTACCTGAGTAGCCTGACCGTCACCCAGCTCGTCGAACTCGTCAAGGACCTCGAGCAACGGTGGGGTGTCCAGGCGGCGGCCGCCGTGCCGATGGCGGTGCCTGTCGCCGGCGGGGTCCCCGCCGGGACGACCGAGGAGGAGAAGGTCGTCACATACAACGTCGTTATCAAAGACGCCGGTCAGCAAAAGGTCCAACTCATCAAGGTCCTGCGGGAGATCTTCCCGGAGCTGGGCCTGAAGGAAGCGAAGGCCCTGGTCGATGCGGCGCCCAAGACCATCAAGGAGGGCCTTACGCGGGAAGAGGCCGAGGACCTCAAGAAGAAACTGGAGCAGGCGGGCGCCACGGTCGAGATCACGTCCAAGTAAGGCCGGTTGCCTGCTCCGCCCCTCAATTCCTGTCGGATGGGAGAGGCTATGAGCCAGTCCGTATTGGAACGATACCGCCGCACGGAAAGCGGGCGTTACTCGTTTGCCCGCATTTCGTCGGACTTGCCGCTCCCCCACCTGATGGAGCTCCAACGCCGTTCGTACCAGGAGTTCCTTCAGATGGACCTCCTGCCCGAGGAGCGCCAGGACGTCGGCCTCCAGGCCGTCTTTAAGCAGATCTTCCCCATCGTCGACTACCGGGGCATCTGCCAGCTCGACTTTGTCGACTACACGGTCGGCGTGTGGGAGTGTCTCTGCGGTCACCTGAAGGGCCTCGAGTACCTCCGGACGACCTGTAGCGGCTGTGGGGCCCGGATCCCCGTCAACCCCGAGGAAGGCGACAGCGTCGTGTGCCCCCAGTGCGGCACACTGAACCGGGAAGTCCTCCAGGTCTGTCCCAAGTGCCAGACGTACGTCCACCTGAAGAATCGCTACACGGACCGGGAGTGTAAGGAGCGGGGCGCGACCTACTCGGCCCCCCTGCGGGTCCGCTTGCGACTGTCCCTGTTCGAGACGCCCGAGGACCGGGAGGCGGGCCGACCCAAAGAGGTGAAAGAACAGCTCGTTTACTTCGGGGAGATCCCCCTGATGACCGAGTTCGGGACCTTCATCATCAACGGGACCGAGCGGGTCATCGTCAGCCAGCTTCACCGGTCACCGGGGGCTTACTTCCGTCAGATCGGCCGGCGGTCCTACCTGGCCGAGGTCCTTCCCTATTACGGGGCCTGGATCGAGCTGATGTACGACCGTCGGGGCATCCTGCATGCCCGCATCGACCGCCGGAAGAAGGTCCCGGGAACAGTCCTCTTGAAGGCTTTTGGCCTGGAAAGCAACCAGGCGATCCTCCAGCGCTTCTACCAGATTCATCACGTCCGTCTCCACGAAGAAGCCATCGAGGTCGAGCTGACGGACCGGCTGGTCAACGTCCGGGTCCTCCAGGACGTCGTCCATCCGAAAAAGAACACCCACGTGATCGTCCCAGCCATGGAGCGGTTGACCCGACCCCGCCTGGAAGAGGCCCTGGCGGCCGGTGTCAAGACCGTGATGGCCCGGACCCGACTCCTGTTCCGTCGAGCGTACTTGGCCGAGGATGTCGTCGACCCCACGACCGGGGAGGTCCTGGCCACGGTCGCCTCCGAGGTGACCCCGGAGCTGGTCGAAACCCTGATGAAGAAAAAGATCCTCGACCTGGCCGTCGTGTTCCCGGACCGGGAGCCCATCGGCGACACGCTGATCCTGACGATGGCCAAGGACAAGACCCAGGACCGTAAAGAGGCCCTCCGGGAGATCTTTAAGAAGCTTCGGCCTGGGGACCAGGCGACGACGGAGACGGCCCGGATCTTCTTCGAGGAACTCTTCTGGAACCCCCGGCGGTACAGCCTGGGCCCCGTCGGCCGCCTGAAGCTGAACACGAAGCTCGGGATGGACAAGCCCCTAACCCAGACGACCTTGGACCTGGACGATATCTGTCGGATCACGGAATACGCCCTGAAACTCCAGCGGAACCTCACCCAGGTCGACGACATCGATAGCTTGGCCAACCGGCGGGTCCGGGCCGTCGGCGAGCTCCTGCAAAACCAGCTCCGGGTCGGCCTGAGTCGGATGGAGCGGTACATCAAGGAGCGGCTGAGCGTCCTGACGGACCTCACCGACGTCATGCCGGGCGACCTGATCAACACCAAGATGGTCATGGCCTCGGTCCGGGAATTCTTCGCCACGGGCCAGCTTTCCCAGTTTATGGACCAGACGAATCCCCTGGCGGAGATTACCCACAAGCGACGGCTCAGCGCCCTCGGCCCCGGCGGCCTGAACCGAGAGCGGGCCGGTTTTGAGGTCCGGGACGTTCACCCGACCCACTATGGCCGGGTTTGCCCCATCGAGACGCCGGAAGGCCCGAACATCGGCCTGATCGTCTCCCTGAGCTGTTATGCCCGGGTCAACGAGTTTGGCTTCATCGAGAGTCCCTACCGGAAGGTCGAGGACGGTCGGGTCGTCGACTACGTGCGCATCCTCCATCCCGGGGGTTCGCCCTTCGAGAAGGGCCAAATCCTGCCCCGCGAGGAGGTCGACCGGGTCAACCAAGACTTGACAAAAAAGCGGAAACAGCCGGCCCGGTACGAGATCCACATCTGGTACATGACGGCCTGGGAGGAAGCCCAGTACGTCATCGCCCAAGCGACGGTCCCCTTGGACAACCACGGCCGCATCATACCGGACTTTGTCATCGCAAGGCGTGCCGGCGAGATCGCCCTCGTCCCCCGGGAGGAGGTCCAGTTCATCGACGTCTCGCCCAAGCAGGTCGTCAGCGTCTCGGCGAGCCTGATTCCGTTCCTCGAACATGACGACGCCAACCGGGCTTTGATGGGCTCGAACATGGAGCGGCAGGCCGTACCCCTGATGAAGCCTGAGCCGCCCATCGTCTCGACGGGGATGGAGGCCATCACGGCCCGGGACTCGGGCGCCGTCTTGGTCGCCGAGGAGGACGGCATCGTCGAGGCCGTCGACGCCACCCGGATCGTCGTGCGCTCCCGCCGGTCCCCAGGGGAGGACCGGGTCCGCATTTACAAGCTCCGAAAGTTGGAGCGCTCGAACCAGGGGACGTGCATCACCCAACGGCCCATCGTCCGCCCGGGTCAAGAGATCCGCAAGGGCCAGGTCATCGCCGACGGTCCGGCGACGGCCGAGGGCGAGCTGGCGTTGGGTCGGAACGTCTTGGTCGCTTACATGCCCTGGCACGGCTACAACTTCGAGGACGCCATCGTCATCAGCGAGCGCCTCGTCGAGGAAGACGCCTATACGTCGATTCACATCGAGGAGTTCGAGGTCCAAGTCCGGGAGACCAAGATCGGCGAGGAACAACTGACCCGGGATGTCCCGAAGGCGACGCCGGACCAGCTCCGGCACCTGGACGACACGGGGATCGCCGTCATCGGTTCGTACGTCAAGCCGGGCGATATCCTCGTCGGTAAGGTGACGCCCCAGCCGGAGACGGTCCAGACGCCGGAGGAGCGCCTCATCGCCGTCATCTTCGGCGAGAAGGGGAAGTCCTTCACCGACTCGTCCCTGCGGGTCCCGCCCGGCGTCGAGGGCGTCGTCGTGGACGTCAAGATCTTCGCCCGCCGGGGCGTCGAAAAAGACCCCACGATGCGGGAACTCGAACGGATCGAGAAGGAGAAGATCCAACGGGACCAGGAAGACCAGGTCCGCATCCTGCGGGAAAACGTGAAGCTTCAGTTGGCGACCCAGCTCGCCGGGGCTGAGCTCCGGGAGGCCCTGCGGGACATCCACGGCCGAGAGATCTTCCCGAAGGGTCACGTCCTGCGAGCCGAGGACATCGAGGGCCTGGAATTCTTAGACCTGGAGAATCTCAAGCTCCGGCAAGCGGCGGCCCAGAAGACCCTCCGGGACGTCCTCAAGCGGTACCACCAGCGACTGAAGGTCCTTCGGAGCATTTACGAGGAACGGCTGAAGCGCCTCGAACAGGGCGACGAGCTCCCGCCCGGTGTCCTCAAGGTCGTCAAGGTCTACGTAGCCATGAAGCGGCGTCTGCAGGTCGGTGACAAGATGGCCGGCCGGCACGGTAACAAGGGCGTCGTCGCCATCATCCTCCCCAGGGAAGACATGCCGTTCTTGCCGGACGGGACACCGGTCGACATCGTCCTGAACCCCTTGGGCGTACCGTCCCGGATGAACATCGGCCAACTCCTGGAGGCGAATCTGGGCTGGGCCGCTCATGTGCTCGGCGTGCGCTTCGAGTCGCCCGTCTTTGACGGCGCTCGGGAAGAGGACATCCGGGCCCTTCTGAAGGCGGCCGGCCTGCCCGAAGACGGCAAGACGATCCTCTACGACGGACGGACGGGTGAGCCTTTCGAACAGCGGGTCACGGTCGGCTATGCCTACATGATGAAGCTGGTCCATATGGCCGAGGATAAGATCCACGCCCGGGCCACGGGTCCCTACTCGCTGATCACCCAACAGCCTCTGGGCGGTAAGGCCCGCTTTGGCGGCCAGCGCCTCGGCGAGATGGAGGTCTGGGCCCTGGAGGCTTACGGCGCCGCTTACGCCCTCCAGGAGATGCTGACCGTCAAGTCTGACGACATCGACGGCCGTCTGCGACTGTTCCAGAGCATCCTTCGGGGTCACCCCCGGATCGAGCCGACGATCCCCGAGTCCTTCCGGGTCCTGATGAAGGAACTGCAGAGCTTGGCGCTGGACGTCGAGCTCATCTACCAGACACCGTCCGAGGAGGTCCGGGAGGCGGCCTCGTAAAGGAAGGTCCCAGGCACCGGACACCCGGGACCCTTCCTTATGCCCCGCGGCCGAATGGCCGAACGGCCCGACTGCCGAATTCCCGAATTGCCCGACTGGAGGCATTGCCTTGGTGGCCACCATCTTTCCACAGCCCGCCCAACGGCGGAAAAGGGAACGGAACATCAACGACATCGTGGCCATTCGCATCGGGTTGGCTTCCCCGGAGAAGATCCGTTCGTGGTCTTACGGGGAAGTCAAGAAACCCGAGACCATCAACTATCGGACCTTCAAGCCGGAACGGGATGGCCTGTTCTGTGCCCGGATCTTCGGGCCCGTCAGCGACTACGAATGTCTGTGCGGCCGATACCGCAAGCTGAAGTATAAGGGTGTCGTCTGCGAGAAGTGCGGTGTCGAGGTCACGGAAAAACGCGTCCGCCGGGAGCGGATGGGCCATATCGAGCTGGCGGCGCCCGTCGCTCACATCTGGTACGTCCGGAACGTCCCGAGCCGGATGGGCCTCCTGTTGGGGCTGACGGCCCGGGAGCTCGAACGGGTCATCTACTATGAGTCGTACATCGTCGTCGACCCCGGCGACACAGACCTCCCATTCTGTCAGATCTTGACCCAGGAAGAGTACCGGGACCTTCGCAAGCAGTACGGCCACCGATTCGTCGCCAAGATGGGCGCCGAGGGCATCCGGGAGGTCTTGCGGAAGATCGACTTAGCGACCTTGGCCCAGGAACTGCGTCAGGAGATGAAGACGTCGCCGTCCCGTCAGCGGAAGATCCGGGCGGCCAAGCGCCTCCGGGTCGTCGAGGCCTTCCTCCGCTCTGGCCAGAAGCCCGAGTGGATGATCCTGGACGTCATCCCCGTCCTTCCGCCGGAACTGCGGCCCCTCGTACCCCTGGAGGGCGGCCGATTTGCCACCTCAGACCTGAACGACCTGTACCGGCGGGTCATCAACCGGAACAACCGCCTCAAGAAACTTTTGGAACTCCATGCCCCCGAAGTCATCATCCGAAATGAAAAGCGGATGCTCCAGGAGGCCGTCGATGCCCTCCTGGACAACGGCCGGCGGTCTCGCGTCATGAAGGGGGCCCAGCGGCGACCCCTGAAGTCCCTCAGCGATAATCTCAAGGGCAAGCATGGCCGCTTCCGGCAGAACCTCCTGGGGAAGCGGGTCGACTTCTCGGGTCGAGCCGTCATCGTCGTCGGCCCCGAGCTGAGGTTGTGGCAGTGCGCCCTCCCCAAGAAGATGGCCCTCGAGCTGTTCAAGCCCTTCGTATACCACCAGCTTGAGAAGATGGGCATCACGGACCTCGTCCGCCGGGCGAAGGAACTGGTCGCCCGAGAAGACCCCCAGGTGTGGGACGCCCTCGAACAGGTCGTTAAGGACCATCCGGTCCTCCTGAACCGGGCCCCGACCCTGCACCGTTTGAGCATCCAGGCCTTCCAGCCCGTCCTGATCGACGAGAAGGCCATCCGGATCCATCCCCTCGTCTGCACGGCCTACAACGCCGACTTCGACGGGGACCAGATGGGTGTCCACGTCCCTATCTCCCCGGAGGCCCAGCTCGAGGCCTCGACCCTCATGCTGGCCGTCAACAACATCCTGTCGCCGGCCAACGGCAAGCCCCTGGCGTCGCCGACTCAGGACATGGTCCTGGGGATCTATTACCTGACGGTCCGAAAGCCGACGGGTGACGGGGCGGCTTCCGAGCGGACGCCCTACTTCGGGACGGCCGACGAAGTCTTGATGGCCTATCAGTTAGGTCACGTCCAGACGCATACGCCTATCCGGTTCCGCTTCTCGGGCCTCCTCATCGACACCGAGTCGCAGGGGAATACGCAAGACATCCTGTACGCCGCCAAGGAGGAGGTCCGCAACCGGTGGATCGACACGACCGTCGGCCGGGTCCTCTTCCATGCGGCCCTACCGCCCCACATGCCCTTCGTCAACGGCGTCCTGAAAAAGAAGGGCGTGGCCTCCTTCGTCCACTTCGTGTATCTCAAGTACGGGATGCGGAAGACCGTCGAACTCCTGGACGCTTTGAAGGACGTGGGCTTCCGGTTTGCGACCCAGGCGGGCATCTCGATGGGCGTCTTCGACGACCTGGTCATCCCTAAGGACAAATGGGAGATCATCGAAAAGGCCCGGAAGGAGGTCCGCCGCATCGAAGAACGCTACCGTCGGGGCGAGATGACCGCCCGAGAGAAATACAACCACGTCGTCGCCATCTGGTCCCGGGTCACCGAGGACGTCATGCAAGAGATGATCCGGGAGATGCGGGACCAGGCCATCGAACGGGGCGAGCTGAACCCCGTGTACGTCATGGTCGACTCGGGCGCCCGGGGTTCGGACGTCCAGATCCGCCAGCTGGCCGGGATGCGGGGCCTGATGGCGAAGCCCTCCGGGGAAATCATCGAGACGCCGATCACGTCCAACTTCCGGGAAGGCCTGTCGGTCCTCGAGTACTTCATTTCGACCCACGGGGCCCGCAAGGGCCTGGCCGATACGGCCCTCAAGACGGCCGACGCCGGGTACCTGACCCGTCGGCTGGTCGACGTGGCCCAGGACGTCTACGTCACCGAGTACGATTGCGGCACGATGGAGGGGATTTACATCGAACCCCTCATCGAGGACGGTGAGATCGTCGAACCCCTGCGGGAACGCGTCGTGGGCCGCATCGCCGCTGAGGCCATCCGGGACCCCCTGACGGGCGAGATCATCGTCGGGGCCAACGAGATGATCGACGAGGAGAAGGCCTTCCTCCTGGAAGAGGCGGGCATCGACCGGGTCAAGATCCGGTCCGTCCTGACCTGCCAGAGCCGGCGGGGCGTCTGCGTCTTGTGCTTCGGCCGGGACCTGGCGACAGGCCGACTCGTCCAGATCGGGACCCCCGTCGGGATCATCGCCGCCCAGTCCATCGGCGAGCCGGGGACCCAGCTCACGATGCGGACGTTCCACTATGGCGGCACGGCCGGCCGGATCGGGGAGGTCTCCCAGCACCGATCCAAACACGGGGGCATCGTGCAATTCCGGGGCCTCCAGACGATTCGGAATAAGGCGGGCCACCAGATCGCCGTGAACCGCAAGGGTCAGGTCGTCATCATCGACCCCGACGGCCGGGAACGGGAGCGCTATACGGTCGTCTACGGCGCCCGGGTCCTGGTCGAAAACGGCCAGTTCGTCGAGCCCGACACGCCCCTTGTCGAGTGGGACCCCTACTCGTCGGTCATCCTGTGCGAGCACGAGGGAACCGTCCGGTACCACGACATCCGGGTCGGTGAGACCGTCCAGGAAGAGATCGATGAGGTTACCAAGAATCGAGACCTGGTCGTCGTCGACTTCGCCGTCGGCAAGGTCGTCCTGAAGCCTTCCATCGAGATCGTGGACAAGGCTGGCGAGGTCATCGCCACCTACCTCTTGCCGACAGGCGCCCGTCTGGTCGTCCAAGAGGACCAGAAGGTTTACCCGGGTGACGTCCTGGCCAAGATCCCCCGGGAGACGACTAAGACGAAAGACATCACGGGCGGTCTGCCGCGGGTCGAAGCCCTCTTCGAGGCCCGGAAGCCGGCCGAACCGGCCGTCATCGCCGAGATCGACGGCATCGTCCGCTTCATGGGCATCAACGAGAAGGGCCAGCGGATCATCCGCATCGAGGGCGAGGGCGGTGTCGAGAAGGAGTACATCCTCCCACGAGGCGCTCACGTCATCGTCCGGGACGGCGAAGCCGTGCAGGCCGGCGAGCCCCTTATGGAGGGACCCGTGAATCCGACGGACATCCTGCGGGTCTTGGGCGTGCGGGAGCTCGAAAAGTACCTCCTGAACGAGATCCAACGGGTGTACCGCTCCCAGGGCGTCAGCATCGACGACAAGTATATCGAGGTCATCATCCGCCAGATGACCCGGTGGTTCCGCATCGAGGACGTCGGCGATACCGACTTTCTGTACCGGGAGATCGTCGATAAGTTCCGCTTCATGGACAAGAACGCCGAGGTCGCCGCCCGGGGCGGTAAGCCGGCGACGGGCACGCCCGTCCTGCTTGGTATCACGCGAGCGGCCCTCAGCACCGATAGCTGGATTTCGGCGGCGTCCTTCCAGGAAACGACCCGAGTCCTCACGGAGGCGGCCATCCGTGGGAGCACCGACTACCTGTACGGCCTGAAGGAGAACGTCATCGTCGGGCGCTTGGTCCCCTGCGGGACGGGCAGTCCCTACTACCGACAGGTCCGTATCGAAAAGGACACGACCATCGAGGAGCGCATCGTCCCGGCCGCCTACGAGGAGCCAGCCGAGCTGGCGACCCCGCCGAGCGTTTCCGTCTCCGAAGAAACGGCCTAACAGCCCCATCTATTCCCGGCGGCCGGATTCGCTTCGGCCGCCGGGGCGTCCCTCCCTACCCTCCCCCGCCTGTCCCGACGCGGCGTAAGCCGTTCCGTAGGACGGTCCCTGACACAAGCCTGAGCGGTGGAATCAGATCAAGACCGAAAGCTACGGGGAACACATGCGGCGCATCCGGTCGGCGTCCATCGCATACAGGAAACCCTCGGACAGCGGGGCCTCGGCCAAGGCCGTCGCCATCTCTTGGAACGCCGCCGCGCAGTCGCCCCGCAGGTACTCGACCCAGGCGGCCGTGTGGTGGTATCGGAAACCCTCAGGCCCCCCCAGGGCGATGGCCCGGCGGACCCAGGCGGCCGCCAGGGACTGTCGTTTTCCACTCCGCAGGGCCGACCAAGCCAGGTTGTTCAAGCAGTCGGCGCATGTCCCGTCCAGGCGGACGGCCCGGGCGTAAGCCCGGAAGGCGTCAGACCACCGACCCTGACGGGCGTAGAGAAATCCGAGATTCATGTAAGGGACGGCCCATCCAGGCGCCTTCCGACGGGCCCGTCGGAGGGCCCGTTCAGCGGCCTTCCATGCGCCCTCTTCCATGTAACGAAGGGCCAGGTCGTTGTGGGCCTCGGCGGGCAGGGGGTCGTGCAAGACGATGACGTGAGGGGCACAGCCGGCCAGACCGAGGCTCAGGACACCGAGTACGACCCACACGAATGGCGAATTGCGGATGGCGAATCTTCCGATAGCGCATACTTGGAAATGACACCAGAGCCGTTCGGTTCGGGAAAATGGCATCGGGACAGCCTTTCCCATGAGCCGGGAGGTGCGGTTTTCCAAGAAGGTCCCGGGTCCCAGGTGCCGGGTCCCGGCGGGGCCACGGCTTTTCCCGCTCCCCGGCCAAACGGCCCGACTGCCGAACTCCCGAATTCCCAATTCGCATTTCGCAATTCGCAATCTGTATTTCATGTGGTCTTCATCCGTCGCAAGTGCCGGTACAAGGTCGCCCGGGAGATGCCCAGGCGGCGAGCCGCTTCCTTCTTGTTTCCGCCGACCTGGGCCAGGACCTCCAGGACCCGGGCGGGCTCTAAGCGCTCGGTCGGCAGGGCCGGTCGGGGGAGCCGACGGGGAGTCGTCAAGCCCGGGAAGTGCTCGGGTCGGAGGGGTTCGCCCCGGGCCAACAAGAGGGCCCGTTCCAGGACGTTTCGGAGTTCCCGGATATTACCGGGCCAGGCGTACGCCGTCAGCAGGCGCAGGACCTCGGGGGCGACGCGGGGATGAGGCGCCCCCAGAGTCTTCAGGAGGTACTCGACCAGAGGCGGGATGTCCTCGACTCGTTCCCGCAAGGGCGGTAAGACGATGGGAAATACGTTGATGCGATAGAACAGATCCCGGCGGAATCGGCCCGTCTCGACCAGCGCCTCCAAGTCCTGGTGGGTCGCGCAGATGAGGCGGAAGTCGCTCCGCCGGAGCCGAACCTCCCCGAGGCGGCGAAAGACCTTTTCCTCCAAGACCTTCAGGAAGGCGGCTTGTAAGCTCAGGTCCATATCCCCGATTTCGTCCAAAAAGAGGGTCCCGCTGTCGGCGACCTCGATCAGGCCCTCCTTGGCGTCCACGGCGGACGTGAAGGCGCCGCGGGCGTGGCCGAAGAGTTCGCTGGCCAGGAGCTCGCCCCGGAGGGTCGAACAGTTGATCTCGACGAAGGGTCCCGTCTGGCGGACGCTGTGTTCGTGGATCCACCGGGCGAGGACGCCCTTGCCCGTGCCGGTCTCACCCATGAGGAGGACGGGCGCATCGCTTTCGGCGGCGACGGCGACCATCTCCCGGACGCGGCGCATGGCCGGGCTGTCCCCAAAGAAGGGCTCTTCCCGTCGGTCCAGGCGACGCCGGGCGGTGTACTGCTTATGGACCTTCCGGACGTCGATGCTCTTGCGAAGGAGGGTTTCCAGGTCCTGGAGCCGCACGGGCTTCGTGAGAAAGTGATCGGCCCCCCGCCGCATGGCCTCGACGGCTTGAGGGATGTCCCCATGGCCGGTGACGACGATGACGGCGACATCCGGGAACTCCTCCCGGAGTTCAGGAATCCAATCGAGGCCGTTGCCGTCCGGCAGGTGGAGGTCTAACAGGACGGCGCTGAAGCGTCGGTCCGCCGCGGCCTGACGGGCTTCGTCCAGGGAAGCCACGCCGTAGGCCACATATCCAGCCTGGGCCAGATGCTCCGTCAAAAGGTTCCGGACGTGAGGGTCATCGTCTACGACGAGAACGTCGACGGACATGTGGACCTCCCGACCTCTAAACTTCCTGCCTCCGTCGTAGAATACTCGGTCACCCTGAATCCCGGTGCTGAACACGGGGTGTCCGGCCTCTTGGAAACCAGACACCCAAGTCCGGTATCTCCGGATGAAAGGCCCGGGCCGCCTCTATTATACCCGGTGTTCGGTGCTGGATGTTAGGCGCCTGGGTGCTCGGCTGGAGTCTCTTGAGACCCAACACCCATCCGGCACCCGACCTTCATCAGCCCTCAAAACCGGAAGACGACGACGGGGTCGACCCGGAGGGCTTTCCGGATGGCGACCAGGGAGGATAGCGTGCACATCGCCATCGTGAGGCCGATCACGACGACATACAGCTCAGAGGGGATCAACAGCCAGAGCTGGAGGCGCTCGTAGAGTGGAACGGTCAGGAGCGTGATCAGGAGACCCGCCAGGTAGCCCAGGAGGCCGCTGGCCCAGCCTTGGAGTAGGATGACCTGGGCCAGCTCCTGATTCGTCGTGCCCATCGCCTTCAGGGTCCCGTACTCCCGCAAGTGTTCCATCGTCGACGCATAGATCGTCTGGCCCACGATGGCCGTCCCGACCAGGAATCCCAACAAGACGGTCACCCCGATGCCGAGGCCCAGGCCCGTCTGGATGCTCCAGTACCGCCGCGTCTTCCAGGACCACTCGGCCTTCGTATATACGTCGACACCCCGGAGCTCGGGCCATGCCCGCAGACGCCGGACAAAAGCTCTCGGGTCCTGGCCGGGTTTCAACTTCACGACGATGAAGGTCGTCGTGTCAGGCGTGACGATCCGGGAGTAATGGCGGGCCATTCGCAGGGACGTGAAGGCGATGGGGTATGTCGTGAAGGACTTGACGCCCCGGGAGAAGCCCACGATGCGGGTCTTCTGCCAGAAGACCTCGACCTCGTCGCCGACCCGAAGGGGCCCGAGTCGCCGGAGGGACGAAATGTCCAGGATGATCCCCGCCTGACCCCGCAGGTCTTGGATCGAACCCTCGGCCATCTCCCAGGGTCCGCCGACGCCCGTGTCCAGGTTGAAGCCGATGACCTGCACGGACTCGGTCGCTCCTGACGGGAGCTTCATCAGGCCCCAACTCATCACGATCTCCTCGGCCCACTCGACTTCCGGGAGGGATCGGACCTTAGAGAGTTTGCGAAGGGGAAAGGGTCGGGCCGAGTCGAAGTTGACGGCGTGCTCGCTCGTGATCCATACGTCGCCCGGCGTATGGTCGATGAGGATGGACGCACTGCTGACGAAGCCCAGGTAGGCCCCCAACTGGGCAAACATCAAGACGACGGCGAACGTCACGCCGATGAGGGTGATGAGCGTACGGACCTTGTCGTACCAAAGGTTCTTCCAAGCCAACCGGTACATCGGCTAAGCTCCGGGACGGCGTGATTCATCGCTCATAGGTCCTGAGGGGGAGCCGACGCCCCATCAGCCATGACTCACGAGCCGTCTCAGCCCGCCGCCCCGGTGGGACTCGTGACCTCGGGGAAGGTCGCCGGGCCGATGACCCAGAGAGGGCCGGGGGGCGTCCGGAATCGGCCCTCGATCTCCAGCATCGGCGGCCAGGCGGACCATCCGACAATACGACCCATCCCGGAGGCATACCCGTCGGGCCGGACGTCGCCGACCAGCCGGTGGCGCCATTGGGGGATCGGGTGGACCTGGACCTGATACTGGGGGAAGACTTCTCGGAGCCGATGATAGACGACCGGCGAGAGGGCCTCTCGGGTGAGGACCCAGACCTTCCGCGGCGTCTGTTCGGCATATACCAAGAAGTCCCCCAGGGCGTTCAGCATCCGGTCCCACTCGGGGGGCGTCGCCAGGGCCCCCAAGCCTGTGCAGTCGCTGATGAGATACGGGTCGATGGGCACATGAATACGCTGGACGTCGCTGAACCATCGTTGGAACATCTGATGCCGACGTTGGGCCCGCTCGGAGGGCGGCTTCGGTCGGACCCGCCCGTGGGGTTCCACGACAAACAGCTCGACGTCCGCCCAGGGGGCCAGCAAAGAGGCCCACGGATGTTCGCCCCCGGGCCACGTCAGGAGGACAACCGTGCAGGGCCGGAGGCTCATCAGCAGGGTCCACTTGTATTCCCGTCCGACGGCGTCGTCGATCAGGCCGTCCGTGTCGACCAAGACCGTCGCATGACGCTGGCGGGCATACTGAACGACCCGCCGGATGGCGTCGACCGTCTGCAGAAGCCGGCCCGTCGGGTGCGTCGCCCCGACGAAAACACAAGCCTCCGGGAGGTACGCCTCGACGTCCGGTCGCCGGGGGTCCCACGGGGCATAGCTGATCAGGCCGGGGGCCCCAAAGAGACATTGACCCAGGTCGGCACTGACCAGACCGATGTCGACGTCCGGATACAGGTTGCAGTACTGCCGGACCCAGGTCGACTTGCCGCTGTCGATGGGTCCCATCAGGACGACGACGCCCCGGGGTGGTTTAAGGGTTTGCAGACTGGTGTCCCAAGTCAGCGCTCTTCCGTGCTTCATGGAACCGCACCCACATCGGCGTCCCCAGCTTCCGCGCCGAGATAATCATCGCGTATCCCCGCAAGGGAAACGCCAGGTAGTCGAACCGTGTCAAGGCCCACAGGAGGGGGTACACCCGCCGGTACCACCGGAACGCCCCTTCGAGGGGCTGGAAGTCCGCCTCCGAGGTCGGGGCAATGACACCGTCCCGAGGAGCCGCACGTATGGCCGACACCCGCCGCCGTTGCTTCCGGACGTAATACCAGTTCATCAGCATTTCGATGCCCTCGGTCAGGAACCGGGCGTAGGTCACGACCCGCTCGACCTCGAAGCCCCGGTATACGAGGGCCTGATATAAGTCCTCCGGGCGGTACCCCTCGCGGACGTGGCCATAGTGTTCTAACCGAAGGCCCAACCGGGGCTTGACCCGATTGAGCAGATACCGACGGCCCGTGCAGGGCGTGCCGATGATCAGACGACCGCCGGGTTTCACCAAGCCACAGAGCTCGTCCAGACACGCCCGGTCGTCTTCGATATGCTCCATGTAATCCAGCGAGACCACGACGTCGAAGCTCTCGGGCCGAAAGGGCAGACCCCGGGTATCGACCTGGACGACGTTGGTCTCGACGACCCGACGGGTCTCTTGGACGTGGACGGTATCCAGATCGGCCGAGACCCACCAGCCGCCCATCTGCCGCAAGAAGTAACTGAGAGCCCCCTTCGCACAGCCAAGCTCCAGACATCGGACCGTCGGCGGCAGGTCCCGCAGGAGATACCGCAGGATAGTCAGCTTCTCCCGCTTCTTAAAGGAATACCGCGCCAGGCGAACCTGCCAGGGTTCGGGCGTCGGAGCCACCCTCGAGTTCATCAGGTCACCCGAGTGGGATGTGCCGTTTGGCCTGTGAGAATCCCGTTGGGTGCTGGGTATTAGGTGTTAGGTGTTGGGTATTAGGTGTTAGGTGTTGGGTTCTTGGAGAAGGACCCAGCACCTAACACCCAACACCTGCCGACCTACTCGTGGGTCTCGATGAGAACGACGAGGCTCTGGTCACCCAGGGCAAAGGCTTGGTTCACGATGCCCGTCACACGAACCCGTTCACCCACCCGGGGTACCGCTCCCTGCGTGACGACCGGGATTTCACCCGTGGCGTCCCGGACGATGAAGTAACGGACGACTAATAGGTTCACGCCCTGTGTGACCTCACCGGCGATAGTGACCTTCTTCCCGTGATAGGTCCGCGGGTGGTCCAGGATGTCCCGGATCGACGTGGTCCTCAGGACACATGCCGGGCCGGCCAGGAGTCCGAACCCCACGAGGGCCGCGTACCGAAGCAGTAAAACGACCCTCATGCATGCTCTCCGGGAGTGTGTCCGGATGATCCTGATTATATGGAGTTACGGCCTCGCCTGCCCACCCCACCCTCGCCATGATGACAGTCAGTCACCATCGGCCTCATGGCGAACGGCGGATCATATCTCCCCATTCGCCATTCGCTACTCGCTGTTTGCTTTTCTCGAAGGGTCGGAAAGGCTGAATCCATACGGGCTTCCACGGGCCGAACGGTTCTTAGATGCATGAGATCACCCTCAAAAATCCCTGGGGTGGACGACTAAGCCGAACGACTGTCATTCCCAGGGGCCGAACGACTCTGGTAGATCAGCGTAGTTCCCTGAACTTGCACGCCGGCCGTGAGCCGATGAACTTGGCGGCGGGTCGGCGTCAGGATGTGCTCGACCCGCAGGCCCCGGACAGTCAGGGCGTCCGACAGAAGCCACCGATGGCATCGCCAGGGTAGAGCCTCGGCGCACATGTAGGCCAGCCGGTAGCGCTCGGTCAGCTCGATGATCACCCGGACGGCCTGGTCAAACTCGGGGGTCTCCATGTAGTCGGCGTAGCCCCGAAAGCCGGGGCTCGTCAGGCCCCGATGGGGCGAGTCGGGCCGGGGCGTCCGCCACCCGCCGAGTTCGGGAAAGTGTCGATACGTGATGCCGTACGGCGCCAGGGCGTCCGGCAAGGTATCCTTGTTGAACTGGGGATTCCGTCGAGACCGGGGGACCGTCCGAATGTCCGCCAGAAATTCGACACCGTGAGCCGTCAGGAGCCGGATGAAGTCCTCCAACGACCGGTTCGAATGGCCAACCGTAAAGACCGTTCGAACGACTGATTCCATAGTCGAGAGTCTCGGATGCGAGATGCGGGCTGCGGGTGTCGGGTGTTTAGGGGTCAGACTCTTCGGGGCTCCCTGAACCCCGAACACCTAACACCGCCTCTTTTTTCAGGGTTCGCCAAAGATCTTGCCGACGACGACCCGCTCCCGGGGATGAATGTCAAAGTTGAAGAGGACGATTTGCTGCCACGTCCCGAGGTCCAGCCGGCCCTTCGTGATGGGGACGGTCAGGGAAGGGCCCACGACGGTCGCCCGGACGTGGCTCCGGCCGTTGCCGTCGTTCCAAGTCCGGTGATGGGCGTAGTCGATATCGGAAGGGGCGATCCGCTCCATCGCGTCGAAGATGTCCTTCCGAAGGCCAGGCTCGAATTCCATCGTGCTGAGGGCGCAGGTCGAGCCTTGAGCAAACAGGACGACGAAGCCCTCGCGGACGCCCGCGGCTCGGACCTGTTCTTGGACATGGGTCGTGATGTCGGCGGACGTCTCGGCCTCCATCCGAAAGGAGAGCTGGAAACTATAGAGCTTCATCGGCCGCCTCCTATGATCCCCGATCGCCGAAGTACTTTCCGACGATGGGCCAGAGTTTCTCGAGGGTCGCCCGGGGGACACACTGGGGGTCCGTGATAAAGGCGTCCTTCAGGGCCGAGGGACACGGACACTGGCGTTGGAGGGGCAGGAAGTCCATGACTTTCCGGATAATGCGTTGGGCTTTCTCCAGGTTCTCCTGGAGGACCCGGATGACCATCTCGGCTGTCACGGGTTCGGCGTGCTCGTACCAGCAGTCGTAGTCGGTCGCCATCGCGATGGTGGCATAACAGATCTCGGCCTCCCGGGCGAGCCAAGCCTCCGGTAGGTTCGTCATCCCGATGACGTCTACGTTCCACGTCCGGTAGGTCTCGGATTCCGCTTTCGTACTGAACTGAGGCCCCTCGATGCAGAGGTAGGTCCCCCCGAATTGGGTCTCGACGCCGACCTGCTGGGCCGCCGTGTAAAGGGCCATGCTCAGTTCGGGACAGACGGGATGAGCGAAGCTGACGTGGGCCACGAGGCCCTCCCCGAAAAAGGTCCGTTCCCGCAGACGCGTCCGGTCGAAGAACTGGTCGGGGATGACCATCATGCCCGGTCGGATGGCCTCCTTCATGCTCCCGACGGCGCTGACCGAGATCAGCCATTCGACGCCGAGGACCTTAAACCCGTAAATATTGGCCCGGAAGTTGATCTCGGTCGGGAGCTTGACGTGGCCGACGCCGTGGCGGGGCAAGAAGGCCACGGCATGAGGCCCCAGGCGCCCGATGACGTAAGGGCCCGAGGGCTCGCCGAAGGGCGTCGAGACCGTGTACTCGCCCTGGACCTCCAAGTCCTTCATCCGGTAGAGGCCGCTTCCGCCGATGATGCCGATCCGGATGGGTTCCGTCATGGCCCACCTCCGTGGGGTTCTCGAAAGATGATATGTTCGACCGACAAGGCTCGGCCCGTGTCGGCGTCGGCTACGACGTAGAGGCCGGCAAATTGACAGGGCCCATCGGCGACCTCCAGGTGGCGGGGAAACGTCGTGCGGAGCTTCCGGATGGCCATCTGGACGTCCATCCCGATGACCGAATCGTAGGGACCGTTCATCCCCACGTCGGTCACGTAGGCCGTATGGCCGCCCGTCAAGATACGGGCGTCGGCCGTCGGGATGTGCGTGTGCGTCCCGAATACGACCGTGACCTTCCCGTTAAGGTACCAGCCCATGGCGTTCTTTTCAGAGGTCGCCTCGGCATGCATGTCGACGACGATGAGGGGGGTCTCCCGTCGGATGGCCGCCAGGTGCTGGTCGACCCAGTCGAAGGGACAGGGGACCCAGGGCATCAAGACCCGGCCCTGGAGGTTGATGACGGCGACTCGGACGCCGCCGGTCGTCTCGTACAGGCCCCAGCCCCGGCCAGGCACCCCCGCCGGGTAGTTCGCCGGCCGCAGAAGGTCCGCCATGTCGTCCAGGACCGGGATGATCTCCTTCTTATCATAGATGTGATTGCCCGAAGTCATCACGTGGATACCGTAACCCCGGAGCTCCTGGGCGATCTCCGGCGTGATGCCAAACCCGTGGGCCGCATTCTCTACGTTGGCGACGACCAGGTCCACGGGCCGCTCCCGCCGGATACGTTCCAACTGAGACCGTACGATGCGCCGGCCAGGCCGTCCGATGATGTCACCCAACAGCAAAAGGTGAACGTCCATCCCTACCCACGGCATGGAGAATCGATTAAAGATGCAGGATGCGAGATGGGGGATGCAAGATACAGGGTGTTGGGTGTTGGGTCCAGGAAGAAGGATCATCCGAAGGTCCATGGTCTGGGGTCCACGGTCCTTCTCGCCGACCCCTGGGGACCTCGGTCCCCCATCCCGAAGGGTCGACATCGGAGAGGGCGGATACCAAAATATAGGCAGAATCCGGCGCGCGAGCCTTGGTCATGTTCGGGAACCTGGGATTCGGCGAAATGGTCCTGATCGCCCTCGTCATCCTGCTCTTATTTGGGCCGGACAAGCTCCCGGAGCTCCTCCGGCAGGTCGGTCGGACCATGGCCGAAATCCGGCAAGCGGCCGAACGGGCCCAGGCTGTCGTCCGGGAGGAGTTGGCCCGGACAGGCCTCGAAAAGGGTCTGGACTTGACCGACACGGCGTCCGAGACGCCGGAGGCGACCGAAGCGGCCCGACCCGGCCCGGCCGAGACTTCCCCGGAGCCTCCCGGGGAAGGGGCCGACCTCGAGACGGCGCACGAGTCCGGGCCCGAAGGGACGGAAGATGACCCCAAAGGACGTCGATAAGCCGCTCCCCCTCTTGCAACATTTAGCCGACTTGCGGCGGTGTTTTTTGAACAGTCTGGCGGGGATTTTCGTCGGGATGGTCGTCGCCTGGTTCCTCCGCCGGTGGCTCTTGGCCGAGCTCCTCCGGCCCCTCCGGCCCTACCTGCCGCCGGGGATGGGCCTGACCGTCTTGAGCTTGACGGAGGCCTTCATCTTTTACGTAAAACTTTCCTTCTTTGGGGGCATCTTCCTGGCGTCCCCCTGGGTCCTCTGGCAGGTGTGGCGCTTCGTGGCCCCGGGGCTGTATGCCCACGAGAAGCGGGCTCTCGTGGGCCTGATCGCCTTCAGTACGGTCTGCTTCTTGGCCGGCGGCTACTTCGGGTATCGGGTCCTCATGCCCCTGACGTGTCGGTTCCTGATCGACGTCAGCCAGGACTTTCATCTCCTGATCACGACGACCAGCTATCTATCGTTCTTCTTACACCTCATCCTGGGCGTCGCCCTGACATTTGAAATGCCCGTCTTTACGCTTCTGCTGGCGCGGCTGGGGATCGTCTCGGCTCGGTCGCTGTGGAAGTTCTGGCGGATCGCCGTCGTGGCCAGCTTCGTGGTCGCCGCCGTGATCACGCCCAGCGGGGACATGATTACCCAGACCGTCCTGGCCGTTCCCCTGGTGGGCCTCTACTTCGTGAGCGTCTTGGTCGCCTGGCTGTTTGGCAAGCGGCCCCAGGCGAAGGTGGCGGCCCGGGAGCGGGAAATCGAGAGCGCCCCATAGACCCCAGATCATGGACTTCATAAGACCACCGGAATGCTTCGTCTCGAGATGAGGCGCACCGAAGCCCCGCGACGGGTCTGGGGTCTAAGGTCTCTCTTGTATCCCCCCGCTCGCCGGTCTATGATGGTCCTGAAGGGGATCAGGAATGAAGACATTTCATCGAGTTCGAAAAGCCATCTTTCCGGTCGCGGGGCTCGGCACCCGCTTTTTACCGGCGACGAAGGCGCTTCCCAAGGAGATGCTTCCGGTCGTCGATAAGCCCGTGATCCAGTATATCGTCGAGGAAGCCCTGGCGGCGGGCTTGACGGACATCGTGTTCATCACGGGACGGGGTAAGGAGGCCATCGAGAATCACTTTGACGTGAGTCTCGAGCTCGAGCGCATCCTGGAGGAACGGCAGGAGCTGGAAAAGCTCCAGGTCGTGCGGGATACCTCTAATATGGTCCACGTCGCCTACGTGCGGCAAAAAGTTCCCCAGGGCCTTGGGCATGCCGTCCTCTGTGCGGCGCCCTTCGTAGACGACGACGAACCCTTTGCCGTCTTGTTAGGCGACGACCTGATCGTGGCGGACGTGCCAGCCATTCAGCCCCTGATCGCCTGGAGTCAGGAGGCCCAGGCGCCTGTCATCGGCGTCCAGCCGGTCCATGAGTCCGAAGTCTCGGCCTATGGGGTGATCGACGGCGTACCGGTTCATGCGGGCATCTACCGGGTCCGGGGCCTGGTGGAAAAGCCCTCGCCCGAGGCGGCACCCTCCCGACTGGCTATCATCGGTCGGTACGTCTTACACCACGACATCTTCCGTTATATCGAGGCGACATCCCCGGACACCCGAGGTGAGATTCAGCTCACGGATGCCCTCCAGGCGTGGGTCCAGGATGGCCGCCCCCTGTATGCTGTCGAGATCCGGGGCCGCCGCTACGACACGGGGAGCAAGCTGGGATTCCTCCAAGCGAACATCGAGCTGGGCCTCCAGCACCCGGACGTGGGGCCCGCCTTGCAGGCATACCTGCGGGCCCTGCTCCGACGGATTGCGCCTGAATAGTTCATAAGATGGGCAGATAGGCCGACCGGCCTAAACGTGTAAGGGACCGATGACGACCCGACCGGCGCCGACCCAAATTCGAAACGATGGCCCCACGTGGTGGAATCCGACATGGCGGTGGTGGTGGGGACGGGGCCTGATCGGTCAACAGGCCGCCCTCCGGCCGTGGCTTCCGGAGGCGGTTCACCAAGAGGCCAGTCTCTGGACGCCGCCGGAGGCCGACGAACCCCTCCCCCTGGATGTGTTTGTCCTGACGCCTCATGAGGTCCACGGCATCCCCGCCGAGGCCACCCGACAGTTTCTGACGGCCTGTCTGGTCCTTTTCGACCCGGCGGAGGGTCCCGTCTACGTCCGATGGCCCAACGCCTGGTTCATCCCCTGGCGTCCGGAGCAGGGGATCCAGCACCCCCGGGTCATCCGGTGGATCCAGGAGATCCAGCAGGGGATCGCCGTCCTCCCCGAGCGGTCGGCTGACCCGGTCGGGAACCGCCTGACCGATGCCTCGTCCTCCTTTGCGACCTGGCTGGCGACGGTCCACAGCCGTATCCTTTCTCACGCCGGCACGGTCGTCCTGGCCGAGGTCGGTTCCCTTCCCTTCCTGGCCCGGACCGTCGTGTCCCTCCTGGCGTCTCATCCCCAGTGGAATCCCGCCGAATGGCATGTCGCCGAACCCCTGGAAGTCACCGAACCCCAACGGGAGCGTATCTCCGAGTGGCTGAAGCCCGCCCGGGGCGAGCGCGTCCCTCGAAGCTTGCTGACCCTCTACGGGCGGGAGGACCGTCTCTATGCGATGTCCCAGGCCTTCCGGAAGACATCTAACGTCCTCTGGGTGTGGCTCCCGAAACCGACCCAGATGGCCCACGCCTGGCCTGATGTCGTCCGCTTGCTCCGCCGTCCCCCGAAGCCCATCGTATGGACCCAGTGGGCCTGGCAACGCTTTAGTTCCTACCCCTGGCCCGACGATATGGGCTCCGTCGTCCAGTTCTGGGAACGCCTGGTCCGCCTCACGGAAGGGGGACCGGTCCTCCTAACGACGGCCCGCCTGCAAGTCCTCCTATCCGGTCGTCTCCCGATGGAGGCGCCGGAGCCCCTGGCCAATCTCATCATCAGCCTGATCCACGAATACCTCCAGTCGGGTCAGACGGACGGCCTGATGGCAGAAATCGAGGGGCTCTTCGAACGGGCCATGCTTCAGTTCGCCACCCGGATGTTCGCCACCCTACCCGAGGCCACCCGGCTCCTGGGCATCAGCCGGACGACCTTCTTGCGGAAGCTCGAGCGGCACGGGATCCCCAACCCCTGGGCGGCCAAGTAGACCCTTCGGGAATTCGGGAATCCGGGGTTCGGCCGTTCGACAATGGGGGGATCCATTGACTCGAGGTCAGACGAGCCCTCAGGGGTCGGATATAACCGGTCGATTCGGCTCGGGAGAATGGTATCGGGACGGCCTTTTCTATTGGCAGGGAAGCACGATTTTTCACAAAGGTCCCGAATCCCAGATGCCAAGTCCCGTGTGGCGACGGCTTCTCCCCTCTCCCTGCCCCCAGCCTTATTGCCTTACTGTCTGGCCGACCTGCCGAACTCTCGAATTGCCGAGGCTACACGGCTTCCTTCAGGGCATACCGGGCCTGGGACTCGAGGACCATCTCCCGGGTAACGACGACCCGCTTGGGCTCCCCTTGGGACGGCAGGTAGTACATCAGGTCCAGCATGACCTCTTCCATGATGTTCCGGAGGGCCCGAGCGCCCGTCTTGCGCTGAATGGCCAGGTCAGCGATGGTCTCTAAGGCTTCAGGGGTGAAGTCCAGTTGGATGCCATCATACTCGAAAAGCATCTTATACTGTTTAACGAGGGCATTCTTGGGCTCTGTCAGGATGCGGATGAGGTCTTGGCGGGAAAGCTCGTGGAAGACGGCGACGACCGGGAGGCGGCCGATGAACTCGGGGATCATCCCAAACTTGATGAGGTCCTCAGGGAGGACGTACCGCAGGATCTCGTGGCGGGGGACGGTCCCGCCCTCCATCGAGGCCTGGTAGCCAATGGTCCGACGGCCCAGGCGCCGCTCGATGATCTTCTCCAGACCGATGAAGGCCCCGCCACAGATGAACAGGATGTGGGTCGTGTCGATCTGGATGAACTCCTGATGGGGGTGCTTGCGGCCGCCCTGGGGCGGGACGTTGGCGATCGTCCCTTCGAGGATCTTCAGGAGGGCCTGCTGGACGCCCTCACCAGAGACGTCCCGGGTGATGGAAGGGTTCTCGTCTTTCTTGGCGATCTTGTCGATCTCGTCGATGTAGACGACGCCCCGCTGAGCCTTCTCCTTGTCCCAACCAGCATTCTGCAGGAGCCGCAGGAGGATGTTCTCGACGTCCTCGCCGACGTAGCCGGCCTCCGTTAGGGTCGTGGCGTCGGCGATGGCGAAGGGGACGTTCAGGAGCTTGGCCAGCGTCTCGGCCATCAGCGTCTTGCCGCTCCCCGTCGGGCCGATGAGCAGGATGTTGCTCTTGCCGAACTCGACGTCGGTCCGCTTGCGGCTCAACTCGATGCGCTTGTAGTGGTTGTAAACGGCGACGGCGATCTTCTTTTTCGCCTCCTCCTGCCCGATGATGTACTGGTCCAGGAATTCCTTGATGGCTTGGGGCTTGTAAAAGGTCGGCGTGGCCGACGACTGGACGAAGAGGTGTTCTTCCTCGGCCAGGAGGGCCCGGCAAGCCTCGACACATTCGTCGCAGATGCATACGGAGGAGGGGCCGGCGATGAGCCTCCGAACCTCGTCCTGGCGCTTGTGGCAGAAAGAGCATCGGAGCATGTAGTCGTTCTCAAACTGACGGGGCATCGTTCCACCTCACGGGACATAAATGTAACACGGACCGGTCCCCCCTTGCAATGCCCGACCCGTCCATCCGAGAAGGAGCGAGATAAAGCCGGAGGCATCCATCCTTTCGTGGGATGACAAGGCCGTTCGGTTCGCTCGTCCCTTCGTTACCTCGTCACTCCGTCCCTTCAAAAAATCGTCCTTCCCGAAGAGTCGGAAGAGCTGATCCCATCGGGATTCTCATGGGCCAAGCGGCTATGCCCATCAAGATTTTCATAGGGAACTCATCTCGAAACCCGTGGGAAGGGATTCCGGGGGATCGCCCCGCATCCGAGGCCGAGACCCCGGCCCTTGACTCGCGGGCCCTCCCCCGCCGCCACCGCCAGGACTCGACTCCCACCACCTCGGGATAGACGCCTCCCGCCCGCCCTCTCTCAGG
>JAUQPV010000098.1 GCA_030550225.1 Acidobacteriota bacterium
CATCTTGGGATTCTTCCCCGAGCCGGACGACGTGGCCGCCGCCGTCCTGTTTCTGGCCTCCGACTGGGCCCGTTGCGTCACGGGCGAGGTCCTGCGCGTCGATTCGGGGCAGTGTTTGTAAAGGAACTCGTCTCAAAAGTCTCGGATCCCAGCGAGGAAGACGCTCTGGATCAAGGCCCTCACCCTACCCTCTCCCACGGGGAGAGGGTTTTGAGATGAGTTCAAGGGCAGTAAGGCAATCAGGCCGTAAGGCAGGCTTAGACCTGTTTAGCTTGTGAGAATGGCGTCGGATCAGCCTTTCCCGTCGCCCGGGAAGTACGATTTTTTCAAGGAACCCGTCTCAAAAGTCCCTGACCCCAGGAAGAAAGAAGCTCTGGATCGAGGCCCTCACCCTGCCCTCTCCCCCAGGGGGAGGGTTTTGAGACGAGTTCAAGGATACGGGATACGGGATGCGAGATGCGGAATCCAGAGGCGCTTTGGGCCTCGGGGACGGCTTTTTCCGTCCCGTGGACCTATCGGCCGACGGCCTCTGCCTAAGGCGAATGGCGAACAGGGAATTGGTATTTTCTCCGTTCGCTATTCGCTACTCGCTGTTCGCCATCTCCGGAAGGTCGGAAAAGCTGAATTCATCGGGGTTTTCACGGACCGAACCGCTCTATTAGGTTTAGGTTCTTGAAAAGGACCGGATACCTCACCCCGCACCCACCACCGATTGCCCGAAAGGCTGGAAAGGCCGAACCGCTGGCCTTACTGCCTTATTGCCTTACTGCCCTACTACCTTACTACTGCTCGATCGGTTGGCCGCAGGCGCCGCAGAATCGGAAGCGGGCCGGGATCCCACGGGCCCCGCAGTGCGGGCAGGCCTTCGTGTAAGGTCCCCAGGGGAACTCGCTCCACCGGCCCTCGGCGGCCTCCTGGCGGAGTTTTCGATACTCGGGACTCCGCTTCTCGACGAAAGCGCGCATCCCCTCTAAAGGCTCCCAGCAGGCGTAGTGAAGCGCCAGCCACTCCCGGCCGTGGCCGACTGTCATGTGCCAGGCCAGGTCCTTCCAGAAGTTGACCTGCTGCTTCGTGTACCGCAGGCATTCGGGAAACTTGTCCTTGAGTTTCTCCGCCATCTCGGCGACGGCGGCGTCCAGGAGGGACAGGTCGACGACATAGGCCGGGTCCTGGAGAGCTCGGCGGTGGGCTTCATAGTCCCAGGGGTCGAGCCACTCGCCCGTCGCCCGGTGGCGGACGGACGGGACGACTCGGTTCACGAGGCCCCATTCGAGACACTGCTTCGGGGGGATTTCCTCGCAAAAGTACAGGATCTCACGGGCCCGACGGTCCCCGACCAAGATGGGAAGCCATTGGGTGGCGCCCCCGCAGGCGACCGAGCCGACTCGAGTCCCGACCTGCCGGATGTAAGCATGGGCGGCCATCACGGCCAGGTCGCAGGCCATGTTGAACTCGTTGCCGCCGCCGGCGACGATCCCATTAATCCGGGCGATCGTGGGCTTTCCGATGTTCCGAAGCAGGTCGTGGGCCTGCACGAAGAGGCCCATGTACTTCCAGTAGTCCCGGGGGTAAGTAACGTACTTTTCGGTGTACTCCCGGACGTCCCCGCCCGTGCAGAAGGCCCGGTCACCCGCCCCCGTCAGGACGACGACGGCGACGGCGTCGTCCCAGGCGGCGTCTTGAAAGGCCTGAATCATTTCCTGAAGCGTCCGCGTCGAATAGGCGTTGTAGACGTGGGGCCGATCGATGGTGACGGTCGCCACGCCGTCCCGCTTGGTGTACCGGATTTCCCGAAAGTCGAAAGCCTCCGGCGGCTTTCCCGTCAGTTCCCGCATGGCTCACCTCCGCCTACAAGGGGTCTCCCAAGCCAAGACCCGCGTGGGGTCAGCAAAAAGTATACCGACCTAAGCCACATCCGTCGGTCTCGCTTCTACGGCACGTAACTTGCTTTAATGGTCCGACGGGTATTCCGCCATGAACGGACGGTTTCCCTTCGAGGACCTGGCGGATCGGTGGGACCCCGTGCTTATGAGCAAAAATCGTACCTGCAGTTCGGACATGGCAAGGGACAAGGGGACCCAAATGAGGTAGATGGGAAGCCGCAGGGAGCTTCGGCCTGGGAGTCGATCTCCCCGACCTGGACGGGACAAGAGCGCTTTCCCAAGTCCTATCTGGATGCCTGAGCCCTGTGGTCCGAACTCATATCTGAAGGTCCGATCGTACCACTTGACTCGCTGGCTCTTAGGTATCATCTTTCCAGAAGGAATCGGCGAAGTGTGGAATGTGGTATTCTCCCGGACCGAACGGCTCTGTTCCATCGCGACAGAGCAACCCAATCCCTCGATAGGGGGTCGATACGATGAAAGTCGCCGACTTGACGGTGGATGAGTTCAAGGCCCTTATTCGAGAAGTCGTGATCCAGATTTTAGAGGAACTGTTGGGAGACCCCGACCGAGGGCTGGAATTGCGTGAGGACTTCGCCGAGGAGCTCCGACGTGCCCTCGCCGCCTTCCAAGCAGGAGGCAAGACCACACCGGCCCGAGAAGTGGCGGAAAGGTTAGGCCTTACTTGGTGAATCGAGGCCGTCTTTGAGCTACGGGATGTATGAGGTCGAATTCACGCCCAGTGCTGAAGCCGACATAACCCGTTTGGATGTGAAGGTCGCTCAGCGTGTGCTCAAAAAATTGCGGTGGTTAGCCGAAAACTTCGAGGCCATCCCGCCGGAAGCACTGACCGGGTCATGGCAGGGCGTTTTTAAGTTACGGGTCGGTGATTATCGTATCCTCTATACCTACGATCAGGTACAACGGAAGATTATTGTCCACTTTATCCGACATCGTCGCGAGGTGTATAAGACGAAGTAAGTCCAAGACCAGTCCATAGGACTTTTCATCATCTATCATCTCTACAGGCGATCAATCGCCCTACCCCCTGATTGCCGCGAAACACCCCGGGCCCCATCGGTCAGCCTCTGCTTTACGGCACGTAACTTGCTTTAGTGGTCCGACGGGTATTCCGCCATGAACAGACGGTTTCCCTTCGAGGAACTGAGGGATCGGTGGTCGGACCTGAGCTTTGCGGAGGTCCGGCGATGGCGGGCGCAGCACCCCGACGGGAAGGTCGTCGGGACCTTCCCTGTGTGGGTCCCGGCGGAGGTCATCCACGCGGCCGGCGCCCTGCCCGTCGGTCTCTACGGGGCTGGTACCCTGATCGATATCGAGTACGCCGACGCCCGTATGCAGTCCTTCATTTGCTCGATCGCCCGGTCGACCCTCGAGTTGGGCCTCCGGGGATATCTGGACTTCCTGGACGGGATGGTCTTTCCGTCCATCTGCGACGTAGCTCGCAACCTCTCGGGCGTCTGGGCCCGGAACTTTCCCCGACAGTGGGTCTTCTACATGCATCTCCCCGAGAATCCCGAGTCCCGTCACGCGGTTCCCTACATGGTCGCCGAGCTCCGTCGGCTCGTCCGGGGCCTGGAGGACCTGACGGGCCGGCCCATCTCGGCCGAGGCCCTGCGACGGTCCATCGAGCTATACGAGGAGAACCGACGTCTCATCCGGACCCTCTACCATATCAAGGCGGAGGAGCCGGCTCGGCTCTCGACGTGCGAGACCTACGCCCTGGTCCGGGCTGGGTCCCTGATTCCTGTAGAAGAACACAACCGCCTTCTGACCGAGGCCCTCGGGGAGATCCAGGGCCGGGACGTTCACCACCGACGGGATCGCATCCGGGCCCTCCTGGAGGGGAGCTTCTGCGAGCAACCGCCCCTCGATTTCCTGTGGGTCCTCGAGGAAGCCGGCTGTTACATCCTGGACGACGACCTCTTGGTCGGCCGACGGTTCTTCGAGGCCGCCGTCCCCCCGGCCGAGGACCCCGTAGAAGCCTTGGCCGTCGCCTACCTGCGGTCGGGGCGAAGCACGGCCATTCGATACGACGGGCCGGCCCGACGGGTCGAGGCGTTCCTCGAACGGGTCCGCCGTTTGCGGGTCGACGGCGTCATCTTTGCATACGCCAAGTTCTGTGACCCGGCGCAGTTCGACTACGTCCTCTTGAAGGAGCGTCTGGAGAAGGCCGGCGTGCCCTGCTTAGTCTTGGAGTTTGAGGAGAAGATGACGACCTTCGAGGCCGTCCAGAATCAGGTCGAGACGTTCGTGGAGTCGATCCTGTTTTATTCGTAATTGGTGTTAGGTGCTGGGTGTTAGGCCCTTTTCGATGACCCAACACCCAACACCGATTCACCGTGGAGGCGCCGATGGGAACGGAGGCGGCAGGCCGAGGGGCTCGGTACCAGGGTTTCGGACGTCAACGGCAGAAGGAGCTCCTCCAGGCATGGTGGCAACGTCTGGAGGCGGCCCCCGAGACGGGTCAGCCGGTGGCGTACTTGTTCATCTCCGGGGCCGTCGAGGAGGTCCTGCGGGCCCTGGGCTTCGAGGTCGCCTTTCCCGAAGTAACGGCCCTGAACTGCGCCATCCGGCAGGTCTCGGCTGACTTCATCCTGCGGGCCGAGGACCTTGGATACTCGCAGGACGTGTGCGGGTACGTGAAGAACGACATCGGCCTCCTCCTCTCGGGCAATCGCTCGCCGATGGGGCGGCTCCCCCGGCCGACGCTCCTGGTCTGCAACTACGCCGGCTGTCGGGTCTACATCAAGTGGTTTGAGGCCCTGGCCGAGTTTTATCAGGCGCCCCTCTACGTCTTGGACGTGCCCTACCTTCGGACCGAGACGGTCTTGCCCTCGGACGTCGAGTATGTCGTCGGCCAGCTCCAGGAGTTCATCGAATTTTGCCAGCGGCTGACGGGTCAAGACTTCGACGAGGACCGCCTCCGGACCCTCTTGGCCAACGCCCGGCAGGCGGAGGACCTGTGGGTCGAGGTCCTCGAGATGGCCCGCCACGTGCCGGCGCCCTTCGATTCTTACTTTGAGGCCGTCTACTTTATGGCGCCCATTTACATCTTGCGAGGGCTACCTGAGACGGTCGAGTACTACGAGGGGGTCCGCCAGGAGATCCAAGAGCGGGTCGAACTCGGCTTAGGCCCCGTCCCCGAGGAGCGGTTTCGGGTCGTCATCGAGGGTCCGCCGCCCTGGCCGTATCTACGGGATTTCTGGGACATGTTCAAACATTGGGGCGCCGTTACGGTCGCCTCGACCTACACGAAGGTCGGGGGCCTCTGGGATGCGGTCGGGGTCCGCCACGACCCGGACCGGCCGCTCGAGAGCGTCGCCGAGTACGCCATGCACTGTTACGTCAACTGGGGTCTGGACCACCGGCGGCGTCTGCTCTTGGACTACCACCGGCGCTTCCGGGCTGACGGATTCGTCATCCACTCCGTCAAGAGCTGTAAATCCTTTGCCGCCGGAGAGGCGGACTTTCGAGAAGCTTTCGTCAAGGAACTGGACATACCGACGCTGTTTATCGAGTCGGACCTGGTCGACCCACGGTACTTTCAGAAGGCCCAGCTTCGGAACCGTATCGATGCATTTTTCGAGGCCCTGGAGCACCGGCGGGCAATAAGCCCATGAGTCGGAGGTGGCCATGTACGTGGCCGGCGTGGACGTAGGTTCGACGCAGACGAAGGCCGTCTTGATGGACGTGGAGCGGCGGATCGTCGGCCGGGCCCTCATCAAGACGGGGGCCAACGTCGTCAAGGCCGCCGAGCGAGCGTTTCAGGCCGCCCTCCAGGCGGCCGGCGTCCATCCCGATGAGGTCGTCTACGTCGTCGGTACGGGCTACGGCCGTTATAAGGTCACCTTCGGGCACACGCAGGTCACGGAAATCAGTTGTCATGCGAAAGGGGCCGTCTTCGTGTTTCCGGGCACGCGGACGGTCCTGGACATGGGGGGCCAGGACACGAAGGCCATCCGGGTCGATGCCCGGGGCGAGGTCCTGGACTTCTGCATGAACGACAAGTGCGCCGCCGGGACGGGTCGCTTCCTCGAGGCCGCCGCCGAGGTCATGGGCCTGACGTTGGACGAGATCGGCCCGATCTCTTTGCAGTCCGAGCGGCCCGTCAAGATGACGAACGTGTGCACCGTGTTCGTCGAAAGTGAGATCCTCTCGCATCTCGCTTGGGGTCGCCGGCGAGAAGACATCTTGCGGGGGGTCCATCACAGCATCGCCACGCGGGCCGTCGGGCTTCTGCGGCGGGTCGGGATCGAGGACGAGGTCACCTTCACGGGGGGCGTTTCCCGTAACGTCGGGATGCTCCGGGCCCTGGAAGAGGTCTTGGGACGGAAGCTGAACGTCAGTCCCGAATCCCACTTCATGGGCGCCATCGGGGCGGCCCTCTTCGCGTGGGAGCGGGCCATGGCCGCCCGCCGGTACGATCCGTCGGTCCCGGGCGTCGGCCCCCGGGCCTCAGGATTCTCCTAACATAGCCGTTCGGTTCGTGAAAATCCGTATGAATTCGGCTTTTCCGGCCCTTCGGGGCGGACGATTTTTCAGGCAAAGAGCAAAGAATATGGACTCTATGCTCTTTGCTTGATCTATCGGCCGACTGGCCCACGTGCCTATCTGCTTCGGCTGAGGCCGCCATGCGGTACGTCGCCGGCATCGACGTGGGTTCTCGAACGACCAAGTGCGTCATCCTGGACGCCGACGGCCGCATCGTCGGCCAGGCCCTCGAGACGACAGGGGCCTTCCTGACGCAGGCGGCCGAGCGGGCCCTGGCGGCGGCCCTGCAGGCGGCCGGCCTCATACGGGCCGACCTGGCGTACATCGCCAGTACGGGCTGGGGCCGCTATCAGGTCCCCTTCCGGGACGTCCAGATCACCGACATCACCTGTCATGCCCGGGCGGCCGTGCACCTATTCCCGAACACGCGGACGGTCCTGGACATCGGAGCCCAGAATACTCGGGCCATTCGGGTCGAGCCCAACGGCCGCGTCCGGGCCTTTCGGATGAACAACCGATGTGCGGCGGGGGCCGGCCGATTCTTGGAGCGGACGGCCGCCGCCCTGGAGGTCCCCCTCGAGGAGATGGGGGCCTGGGCCTTGCGGAGTCAACATCCAGAGCGGATCAGTAGCATCTGCGCCGTCCTGGCCGAATCGGAGGTCATCAACCTCGTCAGTCACGAGGCCCGCATCGAGGACATCTTGGCCGGCGTCCATCAGGCCCTCGTCGAACGGATCGCCTCCCTCGTCCGCCAGGTCGGGGCCGAACCGGAGTTGACGCTGACAGGCGGGGTCGCCCAGAACGTCGGCATGGTCCACATGCTCCGCCAGTACCTCGGGATGGAGGTGAACGTCTCGCCCCTGGCCATTTACGCCGGTGCCCTCGGGGCGGCCCTCCTCGGCTGGAGTCGGGTCCGACGGCTCCGGTGGGGGACCCTCCCGGCCGGCGTGCGACCCCTGACCGTTCAGGACGCCGGCCGCATCGCCGAGATCGACGCCGTCCTGACGGGGACCCCGGCCGACCCCGACCGATGGGCCCAGAAGCTCCGAGCTTACACCGAATGGGGTGAGCCGGCCCTGGGGTACGAGGTCGACGGACGGCTCGTCGGCTACGTCCTGGGATTCATCCGGGGTCGGGAGTTCGGCCTCCCGGACCGGAGCGGCTGGGTCGAGTTCATCGGCGTCGACCCCGGCTACCAGCACCGGGGCGTCGGACGGGTCCTCCTGGAGGCTGTCCTGACGTACTTCCGCAACGCGGGCGTCCAAGAGGTCTACACGCTGATCCCCGAGGCCTGGCGGGACCTGGGGGCTTTCTTCCGGACGATGGCCTTCCGGCCCGTATCCCTGGAGTGCCTCCGACTGGAGCTCGCAGAGCCGCAGACCCCGGACCATAGACCATAGACTACGGCTGAACTGCCGGGTCATGCTGGTTCGATACGATGAACGAACGTCGTCGGTCGTGTCGGAGCCGCCGTGGGAGCGGCGCTTTGTCGTCGCCGTCGAGCGGGCCCCGGAGTTCGTCCAGCTGTACGAGTCGCTGGGCTTTGAGGTCCGACTCGAGCCGGCCCGTCCGTCGGACATGCCTGAGTGTCAGGCCTGTCCTATCGCGGAGGACTGCGGGGCCTGCGTCGTCCTCTATACGCGGCGACGGACCTTAGACCATGGACCATAGAACACAGACCATGGACCTTGAGCTGCAGACCGGCGAATGGGCAGTCGGCAGGTCGGGAGTTCGGCAGGTCGGGAGGTAGGTGGCCCCATTCGCTATTCGCCATTCGGAGGAGGACATCATGAAGGCCGCCGTCTTTTATGGACCCTATCAGCCCCTCCGGGTCGAGGACGTCCCGACGCCGACGCCGGGCCCCGGAGAGGTCCTCGTCCGGGTCGCCGCCTGCGGCGTCTGTCATACGGACCTGCACTACATCGACCACGGGACGCCGACTTTTAAGAAACCGCCCCTCATTTTAGGTCACGAGGTCTCCGGGACCGTCGC
>JAUQPV010000099.1 GCA_030550225.1 Acidobacteriota bacterium
CGATCTTGATGAGGTACTGTTCCGGCGTCAGGCTCTGGAGGATTTCCGGCTGGGCCAGGGCCCGCTGACGGACCTCCTCGACGAAGGTCTTGATGACCTTAAAGTGGACGTCGGCCTCCAGCAAGGCCCGCCGGATCTCTTGCAGGCCCTCGTCGATGTCCTTTTCGGTCAGCCGACCCCGCTGGCGCCAGCGGTAGAAGACCTCTTGGAATCGAGCCGTCAACTGCTCAAACATGCGGTTTCCTCATCGAATGCGGTCCCAGGTGCCGGGCCCCAGCGAATCGGTGCTACGTGCTGGGCATAAGGGACGCCCCGCAGAAGCCTGCAGGATCCCCGGTTCGCTATCCCCCATCCCAAATTCGCAATCCGCAATCCCTGTCAGTCCCTTGGCAAAATAGTCCGCCAGTCCCTGGGTGTCAAGCCAGTGCACGCCTGGTATCGAGCCACGGACAAGACGGAGTAGGGGGGTCGTCGGGCCCGCCATCCCATCTCGGCCATCGTCCGGGCTTCCAGGAGGGCCGTCGGAAGACCGTGCGCCTGCAGGACCCACTCGGCCTGCTCGTAGCGACTGCAGGGACCCTCATTCCGAAAGTGGACCCAGCCCCGCACGCCGTTCAAGAGGAGATGCCCGATGGCCTCGGCCAGGTCGTCGGCCCAAGTCGGGGCACTGACCTGATCGGTGACGACCCGGATGGGTAAACCCGCTCGCGCCCGATCGAGGACCCACGTGACGAAGTTCGGCCGGTACGGGCTAAAGACCCAGCTCGTCCGCACGATCAGGAATCGCCCGGAGGGCATATGTTCGGCGACCCGCCGCTCCCCGTCCAGCTTGGACCGGCCGTAAGCGTTGATGGGCTGAGGCGGGTCGGACTCTTCGTAAGGCGTCGGCCGTGCCCCGTCAAATACGTAATCCGTACTGAGGTGGACCAGCAGGAGGCCCGTCCGCTCACAGGCATGGGCCAGAAGACCCGGGCCGTGGGCGTTGACGACCATCGCCCGGTCGGGCATGTCTTCGCATTGGTCGACGTTTGTCAGGGCCGCACAGTTGATGAGGCACCGGGGCCGCTCCTGGGGGGCCGTGTCCAACAGCCACCGCTGGACGGACTCGGGTAAGGTAATGTCCCATTCGGCGTGAGCAAAGCCCCGAACGTCAAACCAACGGGTCAACACGTGCAGGCACGCCTGCCCGACCTGACCCGTGGCGCCGACGACCCACACGCGGGCCCCCAAAGGAAGTCGAACACCTTGCCAGTGACCGCCCCAGGGGAGCATCGGATGGACTCACGACGGGAAATGGGTCCCAGGGAGGGACCGCGGACTACAGACCCCAGACCTGCCTGCGTCGATCCAGATGGCCTCGGTCCTGAGGCGCGGAGGCCTGACGGACCAGGCAAGTCGAAGGTCTGGGGTCCGCCGTCTCTCCAATCACGCCTACCCCAAGCGGGGGCCGTAGTGCTGTTCGTAAAAGTGCCGCGAGGCCTCGTCGGATTCCAGGGCATGCCATCGCTCCGGATGGGCCCGGTACCATTCCACGGTCTTCCGCAGGCCCTGGTCGAAGTCTGTCGTAGGCCACCACCCGAGCCGACGGAGTCGGTCCCAGTCCATCGCATACCGTCGGTCGTGTCCTGGCCGGTCCGGGACCCGCTGGATCAGGGATTCCGGCTTGCCCAAGACGGCCAAAATCCGACGGGCGACCTCGATGTTCGGCAGGAGGTTCCTGGCCCCGACGTTGTAGACGGTCCCAAACTGGCCCCGTTCGGCCACGACCCGGATCGCCTGGCAGAGGTCCTCGACGTACAGCCAGTCCCGCACGTTTTGGCCGTCGCCGTACAGGGGCAGGGGCTGGTCCCGCAGGGCTCGCACGATGAAGAACGGGATGAGCTTCTCGGGAAACTGCCGGGGACCGTACGCGTTGCAGGGCCGAACGATGAGGACAGGCAGTCCAAAGGTCACGGCATAGGCGTGGGCCAACCGATCGGCGGCCGCCTTGCTGGCCGAGTAAGGGCTCGAGGGCTCTAAAGGGGCCGCCTCGTGGGCCCACCCCTCATCGACGCTCCCGTACACCTCGTCGGTCGATACGTGGACAAAGCCCTCGACGCCGTGCCGCCGGGCCGCCTCCAGGACCTCGAAGGTCCCCCACACGTCCGTCTCTAAAAACCGGCCGGGGTCATATAGGGAGCGGTCGACGTGCGTCTCGGCCGCCAAGTGAAAGACCCACTGCACACCTTCCAGGACGGCCTCCACGTCGGCCCGCCGGGTGACGTCCCCCTGGACGAATCGGTGCCGGGGGTCGTCCATTACGGCCGTCAGGTTGTCCAGTGTCCCGGCATACGTCAGCTTGTCGAGGGTGATGACCTCGACGTCCGGATACGTCCGGAGCAGGAGCTCGACGAGATGGGAACCGATGAAGCCGGCCCCGCCGGTCACCAGGATACGCTTGCCGTTCAGCCGCGTCATCGATGGACTCCGACGTGAAAAGGTCACTCCATCAGTCCGGATTCGAGACCTCGCCGTACCGTTCCTCCACGTCACACCGCTTATGTTCGATATGATAGTCGAATTCGGGCCGAAACTTCCGGACGAAGCTCAAGACCGGAAGGGCCGCCGCGTCGCCAAGGGCACAGATCGTGCGGCCCAAGATGTTCTGGGCGATCTGGAGCATGAGGTCCGGGTACGACGGGTCGGCCCGACCGTGCAGGATGTCCTGGACCATCTCCAGGAGCCAGGGGGCGCCCTCCCGGCAGGGCGTGCACTGGCCGCACGACTCGTCGGCGTAAAAGTCGGCGATGACCTCCAGGGCCCGGACCATGCAGGTCATCTCATCCATCACGATGATGCCGGCCGAGCCCAGCATGGAACCGGCCTTGGCCAGAGCGTCAAAGTCAGCCGGGACGTCGACCTCGTCGGCCCGCAGGACGGGTGCCGACGACCCGCCCGGGATGACGGCCTTCAGACGGCGGCCTCGCCAGACGCCGCCGGCGTATGTCTCGATGATCGTCCGAAGCGGGGTCCCCATCGGAAGCTCGTAAACGCCAGGCCGCTGAACGTGGCCGCTGACGCAGTACAGCTTGAACCCGCCGTTGCGCTCCGTCCCCAGCGACGCGAACCACGCCCCGCCGTGACGAATGATAAAGGGTACGTAGGCGATCGTCTCCACGTTGTTGATGACCGTCGGACATCGGAAGAGGCCGACGGTCGCCGGGAAGGGCGGCTTGATGCGGGGATAAGCCCGCTTGCCCTCCAGGGACTCCAGGAGGCCTGTCTCTTCCCCGGCGATGTATGCCCCGGCGCCCTTGTGAACGTAAATGTCCAAGTCGTACCCTGTCCCCAGGATGCCCTTCCCGAGGAAGCCGGCCTCGTACGCCTCCCGCAAGGCTTCCTCCAGGCGAACCCGACAGACGTCGTACTCCCCCCGGATGTAAATGTAGGCCACATGGGCGTCGATGGCGTAAGCGGTGATGATCGACCCCTCGATAAGCAGATGGGGACTTCGGAGCATGACGTACTTGTCCTTGAAGGTCCCAGGCTCACTCTCGTCGGCGTTTACGACCAAATACTTGGGCTTCGGGCTCGTCCGCGGGACAAAGCTCCACTTCAGACCCGCCGGGAAGCCGGCCCCGCCCCGGCCCCGAAGATTCGCCCGCTTGACCTCCTCGATGACGTCCTCGGGCTTCATCTCCGTCAAGGCCTTGCGGGCCGCTTCGTAGCCGCCCCGGGCGAGATAACCCGCCAGGGACGCGGCGGCCGGGTCCTCCCAATAAGAAGCGATCAGGGCCCGGACTTCGGACGGACTGTTCACGGCGTGACCTCCCGGGCCTTCGCCCGTAATGTGGCGATGAGGTCGTCCAGCTGGGCTTCGTCGACCGGCCCGATGAATTCCCCGTTGACCTGAATGACCGGGGCCCGTTCACAGGCCCCGATGCATTGGACCCGCTCGACGGTAAACAGGCCGTCCGGCGTCACGGCCCGCTCAGCCACGCCGAGCCGGTCCAGGAGATACCGGAGTAGGCGCCGGGCGCCCCGGAGCGAACAGGCGATGTTGCCACAAACATAAATGAGATAGCGCCCGACAGGCCGTTCATGATACATGTTATAGAAGGACACGACCTCGTGGACCCAAACGGGTGGAACCCCCAGATAGGCCGCCAGCTCGGTCTGGGCCTCCAGGGGGACCCAGCCGTGAGCCTCCTGGATCGCCCAGAGGGCCGGCATGAGCAAGGCCCGTCGGTCCGGATACCGGGACCGGAGCGCTTCGATGCGGGCGCAAACCTCCGGCGTCAGATAGCGGTACGCGGGTTCGACGTGAGATGACATGCTCGAACCTCAAGTTCCAAAGCCTGAGAACCGACCATGCAAGATACAGGATGTAAGATGTAGGGTGCAAGATGCAAGATGCAGGATGGGCCTCAGGGCCCGAGAGACCCCAGCCCAGCCCCTATCTTGCATCCTGTAGCCTGCGTCTTGTATCTTGCCCCTGCCGGGGGCGTACGTCGCCGGGAGGCGGTTTCGTGATTCCCATCCTGCCTGAGTATAAAAATATAGCGATTATCATCAATCCAAAGGCCCGTCGGGGGATGGTCTATCCCCAGGTCCGAAAACGGTTGGAGACCGTCCTGCGGGACCTGCGGATCCAGGCCGAATGGCTGGAGACCCAGGGGCCGGGTCACGCGACCGAGCTGGCCCGCCGCCTGCGGTCCGAGGCCATCGATATGCTCCTCGTGGCCGGCGGGGACGGGACGGTCAATGAAGTCGTCAACGGCTGGCTCGGCCACACCGTCCCCATCGGGATCCTCCCGATCGGGACGTCCAACATCCTGGCCCGGGTATACGGTATCCGGGGGAGTCTTGAAGCGGCCTGCATCCGGGTCTTTTACGGCAAGCCCCGACCGATTCCCGTCGGGCAGGCCAACGGGCGCTACTTTGTCTTGATGGCTGGGGTCGGCTTGGACGGCGAGGTCGTGACGGCCACGAGGCCCGAGCAGAAGCTCCGGTGGAACCGGCTGGCTTATGCGTGGCATGCCCTGCGGTTGGCCTTCCGTCCATGTCCTTACGAACTTCGGGTATACCCCCTCGACGGGGAAGGCCTTCTGATGAAGGCCACGCAGGTCATCGTGACCCTGGTCCCCAACTACGGGGGGTTCTTTCGCATCATTCCGCCTCAGTGGCTCGCCGAGCATCCGATGTGGGCCGTGGGCTTTCAAAAGAACCGGTGGTGGAATTATATTAAGTACTGCCTCTTGGCGATTCCGGGGTGGCACGTACGACTCCCCGACGTCGCGACCCTGCGGGTCTCCGAAGGACTCCGCATCGAATCGGCGCCGGCGTGCACGCCCGTCCAAGTCGACGGCGAAGTGGCCGGTTCAACGCCGGTTCGAATTCGACTTACGGACTTCACGGTCCGCCTCGTCACCCCCGCCTTCTGACGCCAGAGACGTTTGGACCGGGCCCATCCGTAGGGCCATGTCCTTTGTACTTTGCTCTTGGTCCCTGGGGACCGACGACGCAGGAAGTGAGGGTCATGCTTCTTTCTCGACCCGAAAGGCGTCCATCGGGCTTGCATCCATGGGATTGGGTCCATGTAGCCGTTCGGCGGGTCCTCCGAGTCGTCCAGGGATGGGCCCGCTCCGTCGGTCAGGCGTTTCATCTGTACGGTCGCTTCAAGGCGTACCACTGGTCGGCGACCATCACGTTGTTTGCCTTCATGGCCCTGTTCCCCCTGGCCTTGTTCCTGACGATTCTGGCCCGGTTTTTGCCTGACCCCATCGTGTTCCAACTCCTGGCTCAGTGGCTCCCCGATCAGGTTGCCCGGACGCTCGTCTACCAATTGAACCTCATCGGGGCCCCGATGTGGATCGACTGGGTCCTGGGCGCGGTCGCCGTCCTATGGGCGTTGAGCCATATCCTTCACTCGGTCATCGAGATTTCGGACGACTTCTATGGTTACCACGAACGTCACTTCTGGAAGCGTCGCCTGCTGGCCCTGGGCATCATGGTCGTCTTCACGGGCTGGCAACTCCTGACCCTGATGTTCTATACGGTGTCCGAGTGGGTCTTGAAAGGCTTCCAACGTCTGCCCCTGCTGGCCGAGGCCGGCCTGAATTCCCACCTCGACTACGTCGGCCGGCTGGTCTCGTGGGCCGGCGTCCTGATCTTGCACTGGGTCAGCCTGATTCTCCTCTACGGGATGGCGGCGCCCCGGTTCCGATGGCGGGAACAGGTCCCGGGGGCGACCTTTACGACCGTCGCCTGGTGGCTGGCCAGTAAGGTCCTGGCACTGTACGTCCGTTGGGTCCCCATCCAGACCATTTACGGAGCCCTGACGAGCATCCTGGTCTTCATCATCTGGGTGTACTGGGCGGCGACGCTGATGATCGTGGGGATCGGTGTGAACGCCCTCGGCGTTCGGGCGACGGCCGATTGAGCGTCCCTCCGCCGAGAAATCACAAGTAGTGAACAAAGCACGATGGTCTTCGCATCCGTCCGTCTGCGGGTCTGTCTGTTCCGCCACGGAGAGACGTGGCATAACCGGGAACGGCGCTACAGCGGCCGTCGGGAGGCCGTCCTGACGCCCGAGGGGGAGTGGACCTTCCGTCGGTGGCGGGACGTCGTGCGCCGCTGGCCCGTCTCCATGATTTGGACGAGCCCTCTCCCACGAGCCGTCACCTGTGCCCGGATCCTCCGGGGTCCTGACCCGATCCCCCTTGTGTGGAGCTCAACCCTCGTCGAGATGGATTTCGGCCGCTGGGATGGCTGTTCCTGGGAGGAGATCCCCGTCGTCGAGCGGGAACTGTGGCGACGATGGGCGCAGGACCCCTGGACGCATAGCCCGCCGGGGGGTGAAACGCTGGCCGACGTCGCCCACCGACTCTATCCCTTCTGGGTCCTCTTGCAGGACCCCCGCCATCGGGGCCTCTGGGTCGTCGTTTCCCACCTGGCGCCCATCAAGATCCTTCTGCTATGGGCGATGGACGTCCCGCCGGACCGGTCATTTCGGCTGTTCTTGAACCCCGGGAGTCTGTCCGTGATCGTCTTTCCGGAGGACGGCCTGCCCGTCGTCGAGGCGGTCAATCGCCCGTATTCGGCGGCCGGGGGCCTGAATCTATGAAGGGACTCGTCTGAAGGCATTCATGCGGTCCCATCCGCAAGCTCTCGCGGCAAGGGAAAGTCCAGACCTATCGGGACCCCGCCAGGCTCTGCAGGCGCTGGCGCCAGGCCGGCTGGTCCCACGCCTGGGGCCCGATGATACGCTCGACGATCCGACCCCGGGGGTCGACGAGGAAGGTCTCCGGGAACGCCCACACGCCGAATCGGGGTCCGGCCTGCCCCGTCGGGTCCAAGAAGACGGGCCACGTGTCGGGGGACCGTTCGAGACTTCGGGCCACGTCTTGGAGAAAGCGGCGGACCTGATTGTCGGGTTCGGCCACGTTGACCCACAGGAAGACCCAGCGGCCGTCGGAGCTCATCTGTTCCCATAGGCGGACCAAGGCTGGGAACTCTTCCCGGCAGGGCGGGCACCAGGTCGTCCAGAAGTTGAGGAGGACCCACCGGCCCCGGAAGGACCGGAGTTCGTAAGCCAGGCCCCGGTCGAGGCTGTAAAGGGTGAGGTCGGGCGCCGGGTTACCGGGGTAGGGCGTTCGATGGTGGAAGAACAGCCAAACGCCGAACAGAAGAAGGCCCAGGCTTCCCGGAATAGTGATCACGCGGGTGTCGGTCAGCCAACGTCGAAGATTCATGGCTCTGTCCTTCGGTTCTTCGATAGAATCGTTCGGTTCGTGAAAACCCGTATGGATTCGGCTTTTCCGACCCTTCGAAAAATCGGTGCTCGGTGCTGGGTGTTGGGTGTTGGGTTCTTGAAAAAGAGACCTAACACCTAACACCGAGCACCCAGTACCCAACACCAAACACCCATTCTGTCTGAAAAATCGTGCTTCCCGGGCGATGGGAAGGGCCGTCCCGACGCCATTCTCACGAACCGACCTATCGGCCCCTGATTCCCCTTATTATTCAGAATTATTCAGAAGTTCTCGAGGCCGGACCCGAGGGGAGCGTCTCGGTCGGGACGATGAACCGGATCCCCTCCACGGGGTTGATGGCCTCGGCCCCCAGGACGTAGGGGGCTACCAGGACCTCGGCCGGCTGGCCGTCTGGACGGGCCAGGGTCAACTGAGGTGGCTGTTGGAAGACTTGGACGGGACGTCCCAAGAGATCCCGGAGCCACTGAAAGCTCAGACCGTCGGGGACCATTTCCTGGACCGTCCGGGGCCATGCGCCGTGCACGATGTAGAAGCCCAGGGCCATCGTCCGGGCCAGGTCCAGGGCGCTCGCGACCCGAAGCTGACGCAGAATCGGCTGGTC
>JAUQPV010000004.1 GCA_030550225.1 Acidobacteriota bacterium
CATGTCCTGTGGGGGCGGGCCTATTGGGCCGAGTCGCTCTTCATCGCCTTATGGCTGGCGACGGCTCCTGTGGCGGGCTTCATCTTACCGTTGCTCGTCTGGCTGGCGGCCGCTGGCCTGACTTATGAGGTCTATGTGTGGACCCGAAGCGGTATCCTCGCCCTCGGGACGTTACTCGGGACCATCGTCTTGGGGATAGGGCTACTCTATGGGTATGGCACCCGGACCGGTCGGTATCGGCCGGCCCAGCCCCTGAAGCTCAGCATTGCCCCGAAGGTCGGGTGGTCCTGGGGCGTCATCATGGGCGGTATGGCTCTTTTGCAGGAGGTTTTAGAGCGTCACGGTGGTCTGGAGACCGGTGACTACGTAGCCCTGTGGGGCTATGCCATCGGGCTGGGCCTATTTGTCAGCGGGATTCTGGTGCCAGGCTTCTTTGTCCTCGGCATCGTCGGTATCTTTGGGATTCCCCTGGTAAGCCTCTGGACGGTCCGGGGGGCCTACCTGATGTATGGCGGTCTGGCCCTCCTGATGGCCTTATACGCCTGGCGGCTTCGACGGCGTGCGGGGCCCGTCCCGATGCGGGATAAGCTTTCCGAATCGGAGCAGACCGGATGAAGCGAGAGGAATTGGAGGTCCTGCGGATTCCCGCCGAGGCGCGAGCGGCTCGAAAGCGGCCTTGGGTATGGGTGGCGGCTGTCGTCTTGGGGGCCGTGGCCCTTGTCGTGACCGTAGGGGTCCTGAGAAATCCACGGATTTGGGTCTCGGTGGTAGAGGCGCAGGCGGTGACGGACGCCGGACGTCCGGTGGTCCTGAATGCCTCGGGTTACGTCACGCCCCGACGGCGGGCGACGGTCGCGGCCAAGGTCACGGCGCGAGTCGTCGAGATTCGCGTAGACGAAGGGGCGACGGTCCGGGCCGGCGACGTCTTGGCCGTCTTGGACGCCAGCGACGCCCAGAAACGGCTGGCGACGGCCGAAGCCCAGGTGCGTGTGAATCAGGCGACTTTGCGGGTCCTAGGGGTACAACTGGCGGATGCGATGCGGGAACTGAATCGGCAGGAAGAGCTTCAGGAAGCCGGCATCACGAGCCAGCAGGCGGTAGACACGGCGAGGACCCGGGTCGAGAGCCTGCGAGCCCAGCTTGAGCAGGCCGAAGCGGCCGTGCGACTTGCCCAAACCCAGGTCGAACAGGCCCGGCAGGACATCGAGAACTGCATCGTCCGGGCGCCGTTTTCGGGGGTCGTCGTCAGCAAGGACGCCCAGCCCGGGGAGATGGTGTCCCCGATTTCGGCCGGGGGTGGTTACACCCGGACGGGGATCGTGACCCTGGTCGATATGGACTCCCTGGAAATCGAAGTGGACGTGAATGAGTCCTATATCTCCAAGGTCCGGCCGGGACAGGCCGTCGAGGCGACTCTGGACGCCTATCCCGAATGGAAGATCCCGGGGACGGTGCGGACCGTCATCCCGACGGCCGACCGGCAGAAGGCGACCGTCAAGGCTCGAATCGCTCTCGGCGTCCGGGACCCTCGGGTCCTGCCCGATATGGGCGTGAAGGTAGCTTTCCTGGGGGACGGGAAGGTCGTCACGGATCCCCGAGTCTCCATCCCGGCCAGGGCCCTGCGAGAAGAGGGCGACCAGACCGTCGTGTATGTCTTGCGGGAAGGCCGGTTAGAACGGCGCGCTGTCCGGGTGGCCGAACGGCAGGCGGACCGGGTCTTGCTGGAGAGCGGTCTTTTCCCTGGGGAGCCGGTCGTCGTCGAGGCAGGCGGTACCTTGAAGGACGGCATACCTGTGCGTGTACGGAGGTAAGCGATGGTTCGCTTAGACGGCCAGGGTCAGGGTCTGATTCAGGTCCGGGGCCTGGACAAGGTCTATCGGCGGGGGAGCGAGGTCATCCACGTCCTGCAGGGTCTGAACCTGGACGTGGACGCCGGCGAGTTCGTGGCCTTTATGGGGCCCTCGGGGTCCGGCAAGACGACACTCTTGAACCTCCTGGGAGGTCTGGACCGACCCAGCGCCGGGCGCATCATCGTCGATGGCGTGGACATCACGAGACTTTCAAATTCGGAGCTGGCCCGGTGGCGGGCGCGTCACGTGGGTTTCGTGTTTCAGACGTTTAACCTCATCCCTGTCCTGACGGCCTTTCAGAACGTGGAACTTCCCTTGCTCCTGACTCGTCTCTCTCGAGCTGAGCGCCGCCAGCGGGTCGAGGCGGCCTTGCGGCTGGTCGGCTTGGCAGACCGGATGAAGCACTACCCGCGTGAGCTTTCGGGCGGGCAAGAGCAGAGGGTCGCCATCGCCCGAGCCATCGTGACGGACCCTACGTTTTTACTGTGCGATGAGCCGACGGGCGACCTGGACCGCCGGAGCGCCGAAGAGATCCTAGACTTGCTGGTGGCGCTCCATCGAGAATTCGGGAAGACAATCCTGTTAGTCACGCATGACATGCGGGCCGCCGAGCGGGCTCCCGTCGTCCTCCACCTGGATAAGGGGGTCCTGGTCGAAGCTCGGGGAGGAGTCGGCGTATGACATTCGGGACGTTGATTTGGGCGAACCTGCGGCGTAGAAAGCTTCGGACTTTGCTGACGATGGCCTCCTTCGGGTCCGCCCTGTTTCTGTATGGTATCCTCAGGGCCCTCCACGGAGCCTTGTATGGAGGCGTGGAGCTGGCCTCGGCCAGCCGACTCGTCGTCATCAATCGGGTTTCTCTCACTCAGCCCCTCCCTCAGGCTTATGGGGAGAAGATCCGGCGGGTCCCGGGCGTCGTAGCGGTGACCAGTGCCAACTGGTTCGGGGGTGTGTATCAGGATGAGAGGAATTTCTTCCCCCAGTTTGCCATCGAGGCCGAGACTTACCGGGACATGTATCCGGAATTCGTCATCCCGGACGAGCAATGGCAGGCCTTTCTTCGAGACCGGCAGGGGTGCGTCATCGGCGAGGCCACGGCCCGACGGTTCGGCTTCCAGGTCGGCGACCGAGTCGTCCTACGGGGCACGATCTTCCCCGGCACGTGGGAGTTTAATGTCCGGGCCATCTATCGAGGGACGCGGGACTTGGACGACACGACCCAGTTCTGGTTTCATCGGGAGTACTTAGAGGAACGAGCCGGCGGCTGGGTCCGGGGGATGGTCGGTTGGTACGTCGTGCGGGTCGCCGACCCGGACCGGGCCTTGGAGGTCGCCCGGGCCATCGACGCCCGCTTCGCCAACTCGCCGTGGGAGACCAAGACGGAGCCCGAGCAAGCCTTTACGGCATCCTTTGTGAAGCAGATGGGGAATGTCCAATTCCTGATCCTTACGGTGGGAGCCGTCGTATTTGCGACCCTGCTATTAGTCACGGGCAACACGATGGCGATGGCCGTCCGGGAGCGGACCGGCGAACTCGGCGTGCTGAAGACGCTGGGGTTTACCGATACGAACCTTCTGCTCTTGGTGGAGGCTGAAATCCTGGTCCAGGCCTTGATCGGCGGGGGTCTGGGCGTCTTGGCGGCCGGGGCCGTCGTGCCGGGCCTGTCCCGGGCCATCCCGGGCATGATATTCCACCTGTCCCTACCGGAGGTCGTGAGTGGCGTCCTGCTCGCCTTGGGCGTGGGCGGCGTGGCCGGTCTCCTGCCGGCCCTTTCGGCGGCGCGGCTCTCGGTAGCGGCGGCTCTGCGGAGGGTGTGATGGGCATCCCGGTCCTCTACACAATCCGTTCGGCCCAGGTCCGCTGGGTCCCGAACCTGGTCGCCGTCGTGAGCATCGCGGGCACTGTCGCCGTCTTCGTCTCCATGCTGGCCCTGGCATCGGGCTTCCGGGCCACGCTGGTCGCCTCGGGGTCGGCGCAGAACGCTTTGGTCCGACGGGCCGGCTCGACGGCTGAAGTCGAGAGTGTCCTGACGATCGAAGAAGTCCGTACCATCCAAGACGCCCCCGGGATCGCCCGGGACGACCAAGGACCGCAGGTCAGCCCAGAGGCTCTCGTGATCGTGGCCCGCCCCCTCCGTCAGACCGGGACTGACGCCAATGTCCAGCTCCGGGGTGTATCGCCTCGGGTCTGGGCTGTCCGACCCAATGTACGCATCGTAGCCGGGCGTGCGTTCACGCCAGGGCTCCCTGAGGTCATCGTCGGGAAGCATGCGGCCCGGGCTTATCAGGGGACCGAGCTGGGCAGTACCCTGCGGTTCGGGGGTACCGCCTGGAAAGTCGTCGGTATTTTCGACGCGGGCGGGACGGCCTTCGACTCCGAGATTTGGTGCGACGCCGTCTTGCTGAATCAGGCCTTCCAACGGCCGGCCCAGATCTTTCAATCGGTCACGGTGCGCTTGGTCTCTCCAGATGCCTTTTCGTCGTTCAAGGATGCCCTCACGGCCGACCCCCGTCTGCGGGTCCAGGTAGATCGGGAAATCGACTACTATCGGAAAAACTCTCAGGCTGTCACCCGCATGATTGAAATCCTGGGTACCTTGGTCGCCTTCATCATGGGCATCGGGGCTGTCTTTGCCGGACTCAACACGATGTACTCGGCCCTGTCGGCCCGGGTGCGGGAGGTCGCCGTCTTGCGGGCTCTGGGATTTGGAGCTCTGAGCGTCTTGGGAGCATTCCTACTGGAGGCCCTCCTCATCGCCGCTATAGGCGGTCTGGCGGGCCTCTTCCTGGTGCTTCCCCTGAACGGCTGGACGACTTCGACCATCAACTGGCAAACCTTTTCCCACCTCAGCTTTGCGTTTCGAGTGACGCCCCGTCTTGCCTTCGAGGGCTTCTTCTTTGCCCTCGGCATCGGTTTCTTAGGCGGTCTGCCGCCCGCCTGGCGGGCCGCTCGATGGCCCGTCGCTCGGGCCTTACGGGAACTCTGAGGTTGTAGGCCGGAGGCCTGCGCTCCTACGCCTGCTCCTCACTAAATCGTTTGTATAGAACGTTGGCTGGCTGGCCTGTCCAGCGGGCGAGGAGCCGCACGGCCGCCCGGGGTTTGAGGCCCGCCGCCACGAGGTCCCGATACATCGCCGACAGGTCGGCCTCGATGTGAGCCGCTTCCGTCTTGATCGCCTCCTCCGTCGGCCCGGTCACATGAACTAAGAGGACCCACTCGCCGGCCGTCTCGTCGGGGTTCGCCCGAAAGTGGTCGATCAGCCGCCCCGGCGTGTCGAGGTACCGCCGCTCGTGGACCTTCGTGAGCTCCTTGATCAGACATACGGCCTGCTCGGGTCGCCAGGCGTGCAGGCGCTCGAGGGTCTTCAGGAGCCGCCGGCCGGTCTCGAAAGCCATGTGGGTCGCCGGCCACCGGGCCCATCGGTCCAAGAGCCGCCGTTGATCGGATTCCCGCCGTGGCAGGAAGCCCCAGAAGACGAAGGGCTGGGTCGGTAGGCCCGCCATCGCCAGGGCCGCTACGATGGCCGACGGTCCCGGGACGACCCGGACCCGACCGCCGGCGTCCCAGACGGCCCGCACGAGGCGTTCGCCGGGGTCCGACAGGCCGGGCATGCCGGCGTCGCTGACGAGGGCCAAGGCGGCCCCGGCCCGGAGTCGGCGGAGGACTTGAGGGATGCGCCGGGCCTCGTTGTGGGCATGAAAGCTGACGAGGCGGTTGCGAATTCCGTGGGCCTGCAGGAGGATGCGCGTTCGCCGGGTGTCCTCACAGAGGACGGCGTCCACCGCCCGCAGGACCGCCAAGGCCCGCAGGGTGATGTCCTGCAGATGGCCAATAGGCGTGGCGACCAAGTACAACGTGCCGGCTTCGACGTTCGTCATACGGATAGGATGCAGGTTTGTAGTAGCGCAATTCATTGCGCGTGCCATGCGGCGATAAATCGCCGCACTACAAACCCCAGGAACCGGGAGCTATCCCGGCTGCCGTTCGCCTGAAGGAGGAGGACCGAACCCCGATTCAGGGGGTCAGCTTCAGGACTCGGCGGCGTCGGGAGCGTTCGACGGCCAGGGCCAGGAGCCGTTCGAGGAGCTCGTCGGCCGGCAGGCCGGTCGCCGCCCACAGGCGGTGGTACATGCTGTACCGCGTGAAGCCCGGAATCGTATTGATCTCGTCGATGAAGAGGCCCCGCGTGGGGTGCAAGAAGAAATCGACCCGGGCCATGCCTTGACATCGCAGGGCCAGGAAGGCCTCGACGGCCATCCGGCGGACTCGCTCGGCGACCTCCGGGGGCAGGTCGGCAGGAATGTGAAGCTGGGTGCCCTCCTCGTCGTGGTACTTGGCGACGTAGTCGTAGAAGGGACGCCGGTAGGTGATCTCCCCGACGACAGAGCTGACCGGTGGGTCGCCGTCCAGGACACTACATTCCACTTCCCGGACGGGGACGAGGCCCTCCTCGACGAGGACCGTATCGTCGTACTGGAAGGCCGTCTCGACGGCCGTCGTCAGGCAACTCCAGTCATCTACACGCGTGATCCCGATCGAGGACCCCAGGTTGCTGGGCTTGACGAAGACGGGCAGGGGAAGCCGCTCGCGGATGTCTTGCTGGATGGCCTCTGGCCGATGGGACCAATCCCGGCGGTCGACGGCGACAAATCGAACGACGGGGAGGCCAACGGCCTGGAGGATTCGCTTGGTCGAGAGCTTATCCATCCCGAGGGCCGACCCCAGGACACCGGCGCCGACGTAGGGGACGTCCAGCAGGTCCAGCAGGCCCTGGACGGTCCCGTCCTCGCCGTAAGGCCCATGAAGGGCTGGGAATACGACGTCGACGGCCGCATAGGGCTGACCGGAGGTCGCATCGCAGACCCACACGCCATCGCCGCGCCGCCCAAGGAAGACGGCGGGCCACTCGCCGACGCGTTCCGGAAAGGTCGGGAAGGCCTCAGCCGGGTAAGGCGGGGGGACGTAGTGCCACAGGCCATCCCGTCGGATGTAGACGACGTGACACGTGTGCCGCTGGGCCAGGGTCTCCGTGATGAAGGCCGCCGACAGCAGGCTGATCTCATGCTCGGCCGATCGGCCGCCGCATAGGATAAGCACGCGAGCCATGGTTCCTCGGGGTTGCAGAATGGCGTCCTTTCTGTCGTGAGCCATACCTCATTCAGCTATTCCTCATCCTTCTTGCGTTGGCGAAAACCGGGAAACACGTATCGGGGCTGTTTTCGCTCGATGGCCGGTCGTCGAAGGGCCTCGGGGTCGATCTCCAGGGCCGATTCGGGCGTGGGCTCCTCGAAAACCCGCTCGAGGCGGGTCGGGGTCGGCGTGCGGCCGTCATAGTAAGAAGCCGTCCGTCGGGTCGTGGCGACGATAGGTTCGGCCGCCACCCCGACGCCCTTGGTCTCCTCCTTTTCCGTCGGCGGTTCATTGGGAAAGCCCGAGACGATCATCGTGACCCGCATGCCGGCCGAATCATTGCGGGTCGAGTATCCGAAGTACATGTGGGAATGTTCGGGGTGCAGGAACTCGTAAATATAACTGCAGGCCGTCTCGACTTCCCGGAGGGTGATCCGGTTCCCGGTGATGTGGACCAGGACGTTGCGGGCGTCCTTGACGGAGGTATTCTCCAAGAGAGGGCAGTGCAGGGCCGTTTCGACGGCCTTCATCGCCCGGTCGGCACCCTCGGCGTAGCCGGACCCAAAGACAGCCCGGCCCTGGTCCTTCAAGACGTTGTACACGTCGGCAAAGTCCAGGTTGATCTCACCGGGTCGGACGATCATATCCGTCAGGCCCTCGACGGCCCGGTAGAGGATCTCGTCGGCCATCCAGAAGGCCTCCGCCAGGGGCAGGTCCGGGTCGGCGATCTGGACGATGTTCTGATTCGGGATCACGATGTAGGCGTCGACCTTCCGCTTGAGTTGGGCCAAGGCGACTTGAGCGTTACGCTGACGGATGGGGCCCTCGAAGTAGAAGGGGAGGGTGACGACGGCGACGAGGAGGGTTTCGGGGAACGTCTTGCGGATCTCTTGAGCGATGACGGGCGTGGCGCCGCTCCCAGTCCCGCCGCCCAAGCCCGCCGTCAGGAAGATCATCTGCGCTCCGGCGATGACCTCTCGGATGCGCTCGATGTCCTCGAGGGCGGCCGTCTCGCCGGCCTTGGGGCTACCCCCGGCGCCGAGGCCCTTCGTGAGACGGTGGCCGATCTGGATCTTGACGGGCGCCAGGGACTTCTGGAGGTCCTGGGCGTCCGTGTTGATGGCCACGAACTCGACGCCCTGGAGACCCCGTTCGATCATGCGGTTCAGGGCGTTCCCGCCGGCCCCGCCGATGCCCAAGACCCGGATGACCGGGATGAAGGCCGACGTCTCTTCGACCTCGGGGATGATCCGCGGCGTCCGCTCGCCGGGTCCGAAAAACCCATAGAGGTTCGTCATGTCGGACTCCTTTCCGACGCCTCCCGGGGCCTCCCACTGGAGAAACCCATTCAAGGGGAGGCTTAAAGGGTTCAGTGGATTTCAGGTCCGGTCCCACCAGGACTCTAAGCGATCAGGCGAGACCGGGGCCTTTAGGGCACCATATTACGGACCCACTGCCACAGACGCTTGGGGATACCGACCCTCCGCTGCAGGCGGGAACGCCATTCGTCGTCCTGCGCCACCAGCTGGACGATCCCACAGGCGACGGCATAGACCGGCGAGTTCACGACGTCTCGGAGGCCTTCGATATTTATAGGATAGCCGACGCGAACGGGCATTTCAAACACAGCGCGTGCGACCCGGTCGATGCCTCCCAGCAAGGCGCCGCCGCCGGTCAAGACGACCCGATGGACGAGGTCGATCATCCGAACGTGTTCCAAGTGCTGGCGGATGAGATAGAGAAGCTCTTCGGCCCGGGCTTCCAGGATCTCGGCGATCCGACGCCGGGGAACCAGTTGGGGCGAGGACCGGGGCTGGAGGGACGGCACGGGGACCATCTCCGTGTCGGACGGACTGCCCTCCCCCGGCGTCTCACCGGGCGGCGACGGTGCCTCGTAGACGGCCCCAACCAGACGCTTGAGGCGTTCCGCCTCATGGGGCGGCGTGTCCAGTACGCTGGCCACGTCGAGCGTGAACTGATGGCCACCCAGGGGCAGGATGTATGAGTGATAGAGACTCTCGTTTTTGATGACGACGAAGCCCGTCGTCCCGGCCCCGATGTCGACGACCAGGACGCCTTGCTCCCGTTCGAAGTCGTTGGTGACGCTGTAAGCCGACGCCAGGGGCGTCAGAAAGTATCGAAGCGCCCGCAGACCGGCCATCTCCACGCACCGGTTCACGTTATTAAGGACCGTCTGGGGGAGCGTCACGACGTGAAAGTCGGCTTCCAGCTTGGTCCCCTCCATGTCGACGGGATTACGCACGCCCGGCATGCTGTCGACGATGAACTGCTGGGCCAGCATGTGGAGGATGACCTGGCCCGACGGCAAGCTCAAGCTGTGGAGGGCGCTCTCCCGGACCCGCTCGACATCGGGCCGCCGAATGGGCTGGGCCTGGCCCGTCGGCGTCAGCGTGATGATCCCCTTCACGTTAAAGCAAGTCACGAACTCGCCGTTGACATTGATGTAGACCTCGTTCAATCGGACGCCGGCCATCTTGGAGGCTTCCAGGACCGTCTCCCGCAAGATCTTCACAAGGGGCTGGAGGTCCACGATACGCCCGTTCTCGACGCCAGCGCTTGTCTGTTTGGAAGCACCCAGGACCTCGACGACGGGAGCGTCCTTCTTATCCAGGGCAATGCGAGCGATCACGCAACAGACCTTGTGCGAGCCGATATCCAGGGCGCCGACGATCATGAGCCGTCCCTAAGCGGGCGAAGGTAGATGTAGCCGTCGAACCGAAGGTCGATTTCCTTCCGTTCCCGAAGGACTTGCGGCAGGACCTGTTCGTCCCACTGCGCGCGGAGTTCTTGCAATCGCCGACGGTACCACCGGCGACATCGCTCGACGTCTGGCCCGCAGTCGTCCGTCAGTAAAATGCGAGTCTGGGGTTGGCTGAGTTCTAAAGCCATCTCAGGTCCCCATCGGAGCCAGAGCGTTTGGTCGAGGAGCCACGCGTGGTCCCGGCGTAAGACCTCGACGACCGCCCGAACCGGATAAAATCGAGCGTCCGGCCGACCGACCCCATTATAGACGATCAGGGGACGCCACGCCGGGTCGTTGAGGTCGCCCTGGAACCACAGGAAGGGAACGCCTTCGGCGTCCACGAGCCGCACGCCCGTAGCGTCTTGGAGGACGGCGAAGGGCTTCCGCTCGACGATGAAGACGTGAATCGTGTCCGGCCATTGCTTGCGCACGACGACATGCCGGACGACCGGGACCCGTCGGAGGGATTCGGTGATCGCCCGGGTCGATACGGCCATCATCGGCTGGCCCACGACCGTCCACTCGAGGTTCGCCCGAAGCTTCGAGACGTCCAGGTAGTGGGCCCCGTGCCACATGACCGACCGGACCCGACCGACCGCCAGGCCATACAGAATCGACCCGACGGTGGCACCCATCAGGAGCCACAGGGCGACGTGTCCCCAGAACCGCCCGGACCTCAAACGACGGGGCCGCTCGCCCCGCCTGGCCGGGTCAGTCGCCAGATTTCGATTTCGGGTTCGAGCCATACGTGAAATTGCTCCCACACCCTCGACCGGGCGTATTCGATGAGTCGGACCACGTCTGACCACGTGGCCGACCCTGTGTTGACGATGAAGTTCGCATGTTTGGGCGAAATCATCGCCCCACCGACCCGGTAGCCCTTCAGGCCGGCCCGTTCGATCAGTTGACCGGCCGAGCCGGGACCGTCCGGAGGATTCTTGAAAGCGCAACCGGCGCTCTTGTCCTGTAAGGGCTGGGTTTGCAGACGGTACCGCTTCATTTCCTGCAAGACGGCCCGGATCGTCTCGGGCGACTGGGCTTCGACGCGAAAGTCGGCCTGCAGGATGACGCTCCGTCGAGCCTGGAAGGGGCTCTTCCGGTAGCCGAATTCAGCCGGCACCGGCGTGACCCGCGTCGCCGTCGCCTGGCCCGGCTCCCAGACCCATACGGCCGTCAGGACGTCGGCGACGGACCGGCCAAAAGCACCGGCATTCATCCACACGAGACCGCCGACCTGGCCCGGGATGCCCGACATGAACTCGAGGCCGCCGAAGCCTCGCCGGGCCGCCCACATGCACAGCTTGGGGGCCGGGACACCGGCCCCGGCTTGCACGACACCGTCCGCCACCCGGACCTGGCGGAGGCGGTCCAGCTTCACGATGACCCAGGGCAGGACGCCCGTATCCGGGATGAGGACGTTGGAACCCCCGCCCAGGACCCGCCAAGGGATGTCCCGATGAGTGAGAGTCTCTAAGACGGCGACGGCCTCTTCCAGGTCCCGGGGCCACAGGACCCATGGAGCGACGCCGCCGATTCGCAGGGTCGTCCACGGGGCCACCGGGACGTCGGTTCGAGCCAGCCACCGGTGACGTCGGACCTCATCCTGGAGGTGCTCAAACATCGAGCCGCCCTCCTTCCAGACGTCGGGCCAGGGCTTCCCCGACCCGGTGTACATGGCCGGCCCCGAGGGTCAAGACCAGGTCGCCGGGCTGTACCGTCGGGACCAGGACCTCGACGGCCTGCTCGAGGGAATCGCAGTACGTCACGGCCCGATGCCCGCTCTGACGGATGTCCTCGGCCAAACGCTTGGCATCGACGCCGGGGATCGGGTCCTCCCCGGCCGGATAGATCGGCAGGACGAGGAGGACGTCGGCCAGGTAAAAGCATCGGGTGAAGTCGTCCCACAGGAAAGAGACGCGTGAGTAGCGGTGGGGCTGAAAGACGACGACCAGGCGACGGTGAAAGCCCCGGGCCGTCTCCAGCGTCCGCACGATCTCCGTCGGATGGTGGGCGTAGTCGTCGACGATCCACACGTCGTCGACCTGGGCCTTCAACTGGAAACGTCGCTCGACGCCCGTGAACCGGGCCAGGCTCTCCTCGATGCGGTCCCAGGGGATGCCGATGAAGCGGGCCGTGGCGACGGTCGCCAGGGCGTTCAGTACGTTGTGCGCCCCCGGGATGCTCAGTCGCAGGGCCCGGTCCTCGCCCTCGCCGTGGACCCGAAAGTGGACCTGCCAGCCGTCCAGCCGCACGTCGTCGGCCCAGTAATGACTCTGCGGGTTCAGGCCGTACGTGATGACCCGCCGCTTCAGCCGGAACAGGATGCTCTGGACCTGGGGGTCCTCCAGACAAACGATGGCGGCCCCGTAGAAGGGGACCTGGTTGCAGAACTGCACGAAGGCGTCCTTCAAGGCGTCGAAATGACCGTATCGGTCCAAGTGCTCCCGGTCGATGTTCGTCACGACGGCGATGATGGGCGTCAGTCGCAAAAACGAACCGTCGCTCTCGTCGCTCTCGACGACGATCCAGGAACCCTTCCCCAGGTAAGCGTTCGTCCCCAGGGCCTTCAGTCGACCCCCGATGACCATCGTCGGGTCTAGACCGGCGTCGGCCAGGACCATCCCGATCATCGAGGTCGTCGTCGTCTTCCCGTGCGCCCCGGCGATGGCGATGCCCTGCTTGAGGCGCATGAGCTCCGTGAGCATTTCGACACGATGGATCACGGGAATGCCCCGTCGCCGGGCCTCCAGGACCTCGGGATTGTCGTCTCGAATGGCCGACGAGATGACGACCACGTCGGCGCCTTCGACGTGCTCGGGCCGGTGCCCGATGAAAACCCGGGCCCCGAAACGCTCCAAGCGCTCCAGGACCGGGGACGCCGCCAGGTCCGAACCCTGCACCCTGTATCCCATATTCAGGAGGAGTTCGGCGATCCCGCTCATGCCCGTGCCGCCGATGCCGACCATGTGGATACACGTAGGCTTGGGAACAAACATCGTCTTACCCCGCTGGAAGGACCAACGCGTTGGACAAAGAAGGATGCAGGGCCTCGACCCACTCCCAAAAGGCCCTCGCCGCATGGGGCCACGCCAAGCGCCCGGCCCGTTCCCGGACTTCCCGCCACCGGTCAGGGCGATTATACAACTCGATCAAGAGGCGGGCCAAGTCGTCTGGGGTCATCGTCTGACGGAACATCAGGGCCGCGCCCCGATCAGCCCAGTACTGGGCGTTCGCCCGCTGGTGGTCTCCGGCGACGCCTTCCAAGGGTACGAGGACGGCCGCCATGCGAGCCGCCGCGATCTCGGCCAGCGTCGTACTCCCGGCCCGGCTGATCACGACGTGGGCCCAGCCGTAGTGGGGCCCGATCGGGTCCAGAAAGTCGGCGACCTGCGCCGGCACATCGGCCTCTCGGTACCGGGCCCGTACGGCCTCTGCCTCCTGCGGTCCCGCTTGGTGAACGACCTCGACTTCCCAGCCGAGTCGCCGAACTTGGGCCAAGGCCACCGGGACGACGGCGTTCAGAAAGCGCGAACCCTGACTGCCGCCGACGACCAGGACCCGAAAGGGCGGCCACGGCGGCCGTTCCCACGGGAGCTCGAAGAACTCCCGCCGGACCGGATTGCCGACCGTCTCCACGGGACACCGCCAGCGCCCCTCGACGGGATAGGTCAGGGCCAGACCCTGAGCCCACCGACTGATCCACCGAGTGGCCCAGCCCGGCGCGACGTTCTGCTCGTGCAGAAAGACAGGCACGCCCAGCCATCGGGCCGCCACGGCGGCGGCGACGCCCGCATAGCCGCCCGAGCTGACGACGACGTCGGGCCGCCACCGACGCAGGCGCCGATAGGCGACCCAGAGGCTCTGCCCAAGCCCCAGGCCCGCTCGGAACGCCTCGACGGGTCGCTTCCCCCGCAGGCCCCGGACCGGCAGAAGGCAGACCTCCCAATCGTCCGGGAGCCGCCGGCGGGCCTCCACGCCGTAGCGGGAGCCCACGTAGAGACAACGCAGGCCGGCGTACCGCCGACGGGCTTCCTCACCTAAGGCGACCAGGGGGTACAGGTGCCCGCCGCTTCCGCCGCCCGTCAGCACGATGCGCATGGCTCCACCTTCCGTATCCCGCATCCCATACTCTCCGCGTCTCAGTCCGTCGCCCCCAGCCGTACATGGTCCTCGGCGATGCTGATCAGGATCCCCGTCGCCAGCGAGTACAGCAGATACGCCGTGCCGCCGTACGATATAAAGGGCAGGACCGTCCCCTTCGGCGGCACCAGGCCGACCGACACCGTGATGTTCAAGAAGGCTTGAAAACAGATCCATACGGCGATCCCGACGGCCATGACCCGACCGGCCGGGAGCCGAGCCCGCCGGGCCGCCGTCAGGCCCAGTCCAAAGTAGGCGCCATACAGTGCCACGACCAAGAGGGTCGCCGGCAGGCCGAGTTCTTCCCCGAGAATGGCGAACACGTAGTCGTTATGGGGCTCGGGCAGATAGTAGAGCTTCTGCAAGCTCCGGCCGTATCCCGTGCCCCACAAGCCGCCGTGCCCTAAGGCGATGAGGGCCTGCCGCTGTTGGTAGCCCGTCGTCTGTGCATGGGCCTCCAGGTCCAGGAACGCCAAGACTCGGTCCTTCCAGTGACGGGGCACGTCGACCCACAGGAGGAACGCCAGGCCGATGACGGCCGCCGCCACGGCCGCCCCCAGGGCCATCTGCCGGAGAGACACCTGGCCGATAAAGACCATGCTCCCGGCGATGCAAAGGAGGATCAGGGCATTGCCCAAGTCCGGCTCCCGCACGATCAGGACGGCCCAGAGAGCCGTCACGAGGCCGGCGTAGGCCACCTGGCTAAGACGGTCCCGAAAGGCTTGGCGGCCCTGCCGGTGGACCAAAAAGGCGATGTAGACGATGATGCCCAGCTTGGCCAACTCGGACGGCTGAAACGATAGGAGGGGTCCCCACCGAATCCAGCGGTGGACACCCCGGACCGGCGGAAGCCAAAAGACGGCGATGAGGAGGGCCGGGCAGACGAAAAAGAAGGCCCGGGCTACCGACGGATAGACCCAGAAGTTATAGGGGACCCGGGCCGCCAGGAGCAGAGCACCGGTCCCGACCAGTGTGTAAAGGACCTGCCGCTTCAGAAAGAACAGGGGGTCGCCGAACCGTTCCTGCGCGATCAAGACAGGGGCGCTCCCGCCCATCAAGAGACCGACGCCCGAGAGGAGACCCCACACGACCAGGATGCTCGTCGAAATCCTCATCCAGCCCTTCATGCCGTCGACTCCTCGAGCGTGCGCTTCAGGTCCAAGACGGCCTTTCGGAAGACGTCGCCCCGGTGGGCGTAGCCCCGAAACATGTCAAAACTGGCACAGGCCGGCGACAACAGCACGGCATCGCCGGGCTGGGCCATCGTGAAGGCGACCCGCACGGCTTCTTCCATGTCAGCGGCCTCGACCATCGGTACGCCGGTCCCAGCCCACGCCGCCCGGATTTGGGCCCGGTCCTCACCGATCAGGACGACGGCCCGGGCCCTTTCCGCCAGGAGAGACCGCAGGGACCGCACGTCCTGGCCCTTGGCCTGGCCGCCGGCAATCAGGACGACGGGGCGGGTCATGCTGGTCAGGGCCCACCGGACGGCGTGCACGTTTGTCGCCTTCGAGTCGTCGTAAAAGTCGACGTCTCGGATGCGGGCGACCCACTCGAGCCGGTGGGGTGGGGCCGTCAGGCGACGGACACTCGTCCGGATCTGGGGGAGCGTCAGACGCAGGGCCACACCGGTCAGGATGACGGCCAGGAGGTTCGCCACCATGAAGGGCCACGGCGTCGACAGAAGACGGACCGGCCCGATCGGATAGGTCCGGCCCCACCAGAGCAGGAGCCAGTCGTCCCGGACGCCAGCGCCCGGGTACCACCGCCCGGAGAGACCAAAGCTCAACAGCCGGGCCGGGATGGACCGATAAGCCTCCCAGAGGTGCCGCTCGTCGCCGTTGACGATAGCCCAGTCATCGGGTCGCTGACGCTCAAAAAGCCGAAGCTTGGCGGCCACATAGTCGGCGACTGACCCATGCCAGTCCAGGTGGTCCTGGTCGACGTTCAGTAAGACGGCTACGTCGGGCCGAAAGACGTTCAGCCCGTGCAGTTGGAAGCTACTCAGCTCGATGACGTAGTAACTCCCCGGCCGAGCGTGGCGCACGAGTCGGGAGACAGGCTCGCCGATGTTGCCCCCGACGACCGTCGGGAGCCCCGCCTCGGTCAGGACCTGGCCGACCCACTGGGTCGTCGTCGTCTTACCGTTCGTGCCGGTGATGCCGATCCACGTCCCCGGCGGGGCGACCATGTAGCCGAGCTCGAATTCCGGGAGGACCGCCTTACCCCGTGCTCGGGCCCGCTCGAGCCATGGATGCCAAGGCCGAAAGCCGGGCGACACGACAAGGCAGTCCCAGGCGTCCACGAAGGCGGCGTCCGCCGGCCGGGCATACGTCTCGACACCGGCCGCCGCCAGGGCCTGCCAGCGGGACCGCCGGTCAGGGTCCCAGGCGGCTGGGTCGCCTTCGTCGGCGACGGCCAGGGCCGCCGGCCGGGCGACCGCCCGGATGAGGTCGAGCGCCGCCTGACCCGAGACGCCAAAGCCCAGGACGAGGACCCGCCGACCGTCGAGGAAGTCCCGGAGCGTCAAAACGCCGGGACCCGGAACTTCGAGTCGTGCCGACACGTCGGGCAAGACGACCATTTTGGAATCCCCGGGTTGGGTACTGGGTGTTAGGTGTTAGGTGTTGGGTGTTGGGTGTTAGGTGCTGGGTGCTGGGTGTTGGGTGAAAAGGGGCCGCGAACGATGAACCCGACGGGGTCACCCCGAAATGCCCCATCCCGAGACGAGGCAAACCAAGCTTCCACGACAGGTCTGGGATCCATGGCCTGTGGTCTTTCATACCCAGCACCCAACACCCAACACCTAACACCTAACACCCAACACCCAGCACCTAACACCCAACACCCAACCCTCATCGGAGCTTCAGGGTCGTCAGGCTCAGCAGGGCAAACAGAAAGGCAAGGATCCAGAACCGGACGACGACCTTGCTTTCCGGCCATCCTAAGAGCTCGAAGTGGTGATGAAGCGGGGCCATCCGAAAGATGCGCCGACCCCGGAGCCGGAAAGAAGCGACCTGCAAGATGACCGACAGGGCCTCAAGGACAAACAGACCGCCGACCATCACCAGGACCAGCTCCTGCTTGATCAGGACGCTCAAGATGCCCAGCGATGCCCCCAACGACAGAGCGCCCACGTCCCCCATGAACACCTCGGCTGGGTGGGCATTAAACCACAGGAATCCGATACTGGCCCCCATCAGGGCCCCGCCGAAGATGACGACCTCAGCCGCCTGGGGCACGTGCAAGATGTTCAGGTAGCCCGCAAAGACCCGGTGGCCGGCCACGTAGGCAAAGCCCGTCAGGGCCGCCGACGCAAAGAGGACGGACCCGATGGCCAGCCCGTCCAGGCCGTCCGTCAAATTCACGGCGTTGGAGGCTCCAGCCAAGACAAGCCACAAAAAGGCCAGGTACCACCAGCCCAGGTCCGGGTGGAGCCACTTCAGAAAGGGGAACCACACCTCGGTCGAGAACATGCCTCGATGCCGCAAGTACATCAGGGCCAAGCCGATGACCAGGATGATGACCGTCTGGGCGAGGAGCTTCCCACGACCCGTCAGCCCCAGGTTCTGGCGACGCCTTAGCTTCGCCCAGTCGTCCCAGAAGCCCAAGGCGCCGAAACTCCACAACGTGCCCAGGGCGACCCACGGGTAGGGTTCGGCCAGGTCGGCCCACAGGAGGACGGCCACTGAGACGGCCAGGATGACCAAAAGGCCGCCCATCGTGGGCGTCCCCGCCTTCTGTTGATGGTGCTTCGGACCCTCTTCCCGGATGTACTGGCCCCACTGCCACTGACGCAGACGCCGGATTAGCGGGGGGCCCAACAGGAAGCTGAGGACCATGGCCGTGACGATGGCCATGGCCGTCCGGACGGTCACGTAGCGGAACACCCGTAGGGTGTCCCACCAGGGGCGGAGGAGTTCAAACAGGAGGTACAGCATGGGGGTCTTCCTCGGCCTGAAACTGCGTGCGGGCCCACTCGACCAAGCGCTCCAACCCCATGGCGTGCGACGCCTTCAGGAGCCATACGTCCCCGGGTCGCCAGGCTTGCGCCCACCACGGAAGGACGTCCTCGACGCTCGCAAAATGCAGGACCTCGGCCCGGACGCCTCGGGACCGAAGCTCGTCGGCCAAAGCCGCCATGCGAGGCCCCACGGTGACGACGACGTCGACGGCTGACCAGTCGGCCATCTCGGCCAGTCGCCGGTGCCAGGCCACCTCGTCGGGACCGAGCTCGAGCATGTCGCCGACGATGGCCCCCCGCCGCCGGGCGGGCCACCCGGCGAGCCACCGGATGGCCTGGACCATGGCGACCGGGTTGGCGTTATAGCTGTCGTCCAACAGCGTCCACCCCTGCTTCCACCGATAGACTTCCCCCCGGTGCGCCGGGGGACGAAAGTCGGCCAGGGCCGCCGCGACGGCGTCGCGGTCCATACAGAACAACGCCCGGGCGAGTCCGACGGCCGGCAGGAGGTTCCGCGCATTCCAAGGCTGGGGGATGGGCACGGTCAGCGTCCAGCGGTCCTCGAGGGCCCCGTCTCGGTAGAAGCCGACCTCGACGGTCATGCCCGTCGGCGTCGGCGTCACCCCCAAGAGACGCACGTCCCCGTCGGCTTCCCCGAAGGTCCATACCGGGGCCTCCCAAGGGTTCTTCTGACCGACCCGGTCCCGCAAGAGCGGGACGTCGCCGGCGATGAAGATCTCCCCACCGGGTACCATGAAGCGCACGAGGTCCGTCTTCTCGTCGGCCACCGTATCGACTGTCTCGAAGGCCTCCAGATGAACGGGCCCGACGTTCAGGACGACCGGATAGTGGGGCCGAAGCAGGGCGGCGATCCGAGCCATCTCGCCCCGTTGGTTGATGCCGACCTCCTGGACCCACCAGGTGTAGGCCCGGCCACGTCCGTAGTTGATTAGCGAAAGCGGCACGCCCGTGATGCTGTTCCAGTTTCCCGGCGACACAAAGGTCGGAGCGACCCGACCGGCCAGACGACCGATGAGCTCCTTCGTCGTCGTTTTTCCCATGCTTCCCGTGATGGCGATGACCCGGGCCGCGAGTCGGTCCCGGACGGCGGCGGCCCACCGGAACAGGGCCGTCCAGGTGCTGGGGACCCGGACGACCCCGACGTGCGAGGGTACCTCGACGGCCCGCTCGACCAAGACGGCGACGGCCCCCCGCTGGACGGCGTCGGCGACGAACCGATGCCCGTCGTCGTGACGACCCCGGAGCGCCACGAACAGGCTCCCGGCCGTGCACTGGCGACTGTCGATGTGAACGACCGTCACGGCCTGCAGGGGGTCGCCCCGTTGGACAGAGCCGCCCGTGAAGGCGGCGATCTCACCGAGTCTCCACATGGTCGATCATCCACTCGAGGACCGTCTGCCGGTCTGAGTAGGGGACCTTGGTCGTCCCATAAATCTGGTAGTCCTCGTGTCCCTTTCCCGCTAAGAGCAAGCAGTCACCCGGTCGTAGCATGGCCAGCCCCGTGTGGACGGCCGTCCGCCGATCATGGATGACCGACCAGGGCGGTGCCCCGGCGACAGCCCGGAGGCCGGCCTCGATGTCGGCCACGATACGCCGGGGGTCTTCCCGACGAGGATTGTCATCCGTCAGGATGATGAAGTCGGCGTGCCGGGCAGCGACCTGACCCATCCGGGGACGCTTGGTCGCATCCCGTTCCCCGCCGCATCCGAACAGGACGATCAGCCGACCCGGGACCTGCGGTCGCAGGTGCTGGAGGACCAGCTCCAGCGACTCGGGCGTGTGCGCATAGTCGATGACGACGACTCGGCCGTCGGGGAACTCCAGACGTTCCATCCGACCCGGGGCGCCCGAGAAGGCCGCCATCGCTTCCACGAGGTCGGGCCAGCGGTCGGCCGGAAGGACGCTGGCCGCCATCGCCCAGGCGACCAGGAAATTCGATATGTTGTACGACCCGCTCAGGCGGATCGACCACTCCAGAGGCTTCTCCAGACCGGGCCCCCAAAGCACGCCCCGGGCACCCCAGAGACCGCTGGCCCGGACGACGCCGTGGACCGTATGCTCACACGCCGTCGTCGGACCCCCGCACGTCCCGACCGTCACCACAGTCGCTCGACGGAAGGTCCGGTCCCGGAGGATCGCCCGCCCGAAGGGGTCGTCCGTATGAATGACGACGTGGCGGAGACCCCAATAGTCCTCATCAAAGAGCCGAAGCTTGGCCCGATAGTAGGCCTCCATGCCTCCGTGATAGTCCAAATGGTCGTGTCCCAGGTTCGTCAAGGCCGCCACCGTCACCCGAAGACCGTCGATCCGGTACTGGTCCAGGCCGATGGAAGACGCCTCGACGGCCATGTGGAAAATGCCTTGACGGACCAAGTGATGAGCATACTCGCCCAGGTCAGGCGCCTCCGGAGTCGTCAAGCCGGTCCAAAGGCCGACGTCGGGGTCCATCCCTAACGTCCCGACCCGGGCACAGGGCACGCCCAGCCGACGGAGGGCGTCCTGGACCCAGTGGACGGTCGTCGTCTTACCCTTCGTGCCTGTCACGGCCATCACGACCAAGCGGTCCAGGGCCGGCCCGTACAGGACTCGCGTGAGTCGGGCGGCCGCCGGTCGAGCCGCTCGGACGACCCAATAGGGGATCGAAGGAGCTTGGGTCCGAAACCACTCGACCCACGTGGGGTCCTCCCCGACGACCCCGACGGCGCCCCGCCGGACGGCGTCCGGAATCCAGATATGGCCGTCCGTCTGGCGGCCCCGTACGGCGACAAAGAGGCTCGCCACCTGAACCCGCCGAGAATCCGTCGTGACGTGGAGGGCCGGTTCCATCGCCGAGGGCCACCAGCCGTCGATGCTAAGGCCGTCCAGGGCTTCGTGGATGAGGGGGATAGACAACGGGCACCGGGTGGGCTCGGTCATCTCTACGTTCCTCTTCGTCCTCTATTAAAAGATGCCGTCTCTCGGGTACGTGTTCGACCCATACGATCCCGCGTCGGACCTCCAGGGGGGTCCCCGCCGGGGGAAGCTGACGGACGACCCGGCGACCCCGCCCGATCATTGTAATGGAAACGCCGACCTGACGGGACCAGTCCAGGACTTCCTGTAAGTCCCGACCGGCCCAATCCGGCCAACGGTCCGGCCCCACCGACGCGCCGGGCGACCACCGGACCGGCACCGGCGTCGGACCCGCCGTCTCGACCGACGGCTCCAGTCGCCATCGGGTCGCTAAGAGACGGGCCACGGCCTGGAATAGGGGCGCCGCCACCTCGGACCCGTAAAAAAGCCCCTCAGGTTCGTCTAACATGACCAGTAGGACGACCCGGGGCGCCTCGACCGGGAAAAAACCCACAAAGGAGGCAATGTACCGTCCGCTCTCGTAAGTCCCACTCGGACCGATCTTCTGAGCCGTGCCCGTCTTGCCCGCAATCCGAAGACCCGGGACTTGCGCCCGCTGGCCCGTCCCGCGGGTCACGACGGCCTCCAAAATCTCCGTCATCGGGCGGACCAGGTCGGCCGGAATCCGACGCGGCCCCAACGGTCGGGTGAGGACGTGGGTCTGGCCCATCGGGTCGATGAAGCGCCGCGCCAAACGCGGCGTGACCTCGAAGCCTCCGTTGGCCAGCATGGCGTAAAAACGAACGATCTGCAGAGGCGTCACCCCGATGCCCTGGCCGATGGCCAGATAGGCAGGGTCGACTCGGGACCACTGGTCCGGCGGCCGTAGCAGGCCTGGCCGTTCGCCTGGGGCGTCCACGCCCGTGGGCTGACCGAATCCAAAGGCCCGCAGGTGTTCGTATAAACGGGCCGGCGGCACCGTCATCCCGACCCGGATGGCACCCACGTTGCTGGAGTAAACGAAGACGTCGTCAAACCGGAGCCATCCAAAGGGGCGGTGGTCCCGAATCGTCACGCCCAGGACCCGAATCTGGCCTTGCTCCCCATAAAATTGCTGGTTTCGAATCGCCGGGTTTTCCCACAAGGCCGCCAAGCCGATGGCCGGTTTGAGGGTCGAACCCGGTTCATAGGTCCACCGGCCTCCACAGAAATTCCAGGCCCAGGGCTCGTCCAGGTAACGAACATACCGGGTCGGGTCCAAGAAGGGATACTGGGCATGGACCAGGACCTCGCCCGTCCACGGGTCCATCGCCAAGACCAGGCCCCGTCGAGCCCCCGTCCGCTGGACCCACTCGGCCAGGACCTTCTCAGCCATGTACTGAGCGGAAAGGTCCAGGGCCAGCTCCAACCGGGCTGGTCCCCGGCCGGCGACCGGGACGCCGACGTCGTTCCAGAAGTACCGCTGAAGCCCGTCCCGACCGACCGACACGGGCCGCCGCTCGCCCCGGAGCCAAGCGTCGTATTGAAATTCGACCCCACTCAGGCCTTGGTTGTCGATGCCGGTCCATCCCAGCAAAGCCCCGGCCAGGTGGTGCTGGGGATACACCCGCTCCTCTTCCGGCGTGACGTAGACACCCGACAGGTTCAGGGCCTGGATCTCCTGGGCCTTGGCCGCATCGAGACGCTTCCGAGCCACCCAAACGAAGTGAGGCCGCTCGGACGCCTGCTCGCGAACGGTATCGACCGAGAAGGGAACGTACTGCCGGAGAACCCTCAGCGTCTCATCCAGGTCCGGCACCTCCACGGGCCGGATATACAGGCTGTAAACCGTCCGATTCATCGCCAGCTCATAGCCCCATCGGTCCGTGATGACCCCACGGCCGACCGACACGTGGACTTCCGTGTAATACTGCCGGACCGCCCGCTTACTCCATATGGCCCGTTCTAGGACCTGGACCTGGACCAGCCGACCCCACAGGACGAGGGCCCAGACCCCGAAGAAGCCGATGAGCACACGAAACCGCCATCCCGTCATCGGATCCCTCAGGGTCGAGACGCCGCGGGTCGATCAGAAGCCGCCCCGTTCGGCCACGAATGGGGTAAGACTTGCGTCGGCTGAAGAAGCCGGAGATGCAGATAGCCCTGCGCCAGCCGGTCGACCCGGGATAGGGCCGTTAACTCCCGGTACTGGGCCTCCAGCGACTCCAGAACCCGCTGGAGTTCCTGACGTTGCTGGTATAGGGCCTGGACGGTGTAGCGCTTCTGCATGATTTGGGTCGAGACCCAAACATGAACGTAGGCCGCCATGACCAGCAGGACGATGCCGGCCCCGACCCAGCCTACATCCTTCGCCCGGAAGCGGTCGGTTCGCGCCACGACAGACCTCCTCGAATCCGATTCTCTTGGATTCGCTTCCCCGTCCGGCCCATCCCCGTCCCCTTCGGGTTCAGTGTCGGGTGTTCGGTGTCGGGATGGGTTTTCAGGAGTCCGACCATGCCCAGTCCCAACGCCCAGCACCCAACACCGACTTAACCCGTTCCCCCAGGCCACGAGACCCGAGGCTTAGGCTCCCGGTACACCAGGTCCCGAAACCGGACGGGCGCTAACTTCTCGATGACCCGTAGACGGGCGCTTCGCGACGCCGGATTCTGCCGGACTTCCGCCCGATCCGGCCGCTCCGGCTTCGGCGTCAAAACCCTACCAAGGGGTTGACCTTCACATACACAAACCCCAACCTGGGGTTCACACCGACACGGTAAGGCCAGCCGATGAAAGATGCGCTTGACGACTCGGTCTTCCAGACTGTGGTACGCCAGGACGGCCAGGCGACCGCCGACCCGAAGGACGTGAAAGGCGTCGACGAAGAAGACGTCCAGCCCCTCCAGCTCCCGATTCACGGCGATCCGTAGGGCCATGAAGACTCGCGTGGCCGGGTCTGTCCGACCCCGACGGCGGACGACGCTCCGCACGATCTCGGCCAGTTGAGTCGTCGTCGTGATGGGCTCCCGCTTCCGGGCTTCCACGATGGCCCGAGCGACGGCCTCGGCCCGGGGCTCTTCTCCATACTCCCGAAAGATCCGCACGAGCTCCTCGAAAGACCGCTGGTTCACGATCCGCTCGGCCGTCTCGGCGTCCCAGGGATTCATCCGCATGTCTAAGGGGCCTTCCTGTTCGAAGCTGAAGCCCCGACTCGGGTCTTTCAATTGGTCCATGCTGATGCCCAGGTCGACCAGGACGGCGTCGACGAGGCCGAGGGGCGCATGGGACAGGGCGATCTTCAAAATGTGCCGAAAGTCTTCATGCACGTATGTAACCCGGTCACCCCACTCGGCGAGCCGCTGACGGGCCCGTCGCAGGGCCTCGGGGTCCCGGTCGACGGCGATCAGGCGGTCGGCCCCGGCCCGGAGGAGGGCCTCGGCATGGCCGCCCGAGCCGACGGTGGCGTCGATGACGACCGAACCTTCACCCAGGACGGGGCGCAGGTAGTCAACGACCTTCTCCCGTAACACCGGCTGATGCAGAAACATGCCGCCTCCGTGGGGTCCCTTTCCGCCCTATCGGCCCACCTGCCGACCTGCTTATACCGAAATCTTCTGAATCTGCCGGACCAGCTCGGGCGTCCAGGGAACCTGCGCCTGAAAGGCCTCCAGCAAGTCTGGGTTCCAGACCTGTATCGTGTTGAAGTATCCGACGAGGACGACCCGGGACGACAAACGGGCATAATCCCGCAGTTCCGACGGGATCAGGATACGGCCCTTATCGTCCAGCTCCGTCTCGACGCCCTTGGTATTCAGGCGGTGCATGAGGGCCATCTTTTGCTGGGGGTCGATGTCGGTCTGGAGACGGATTTCGGCCTCGATGGTCTCCCACACGGGCAGGGGATAGATGACGATATGAGGGAATTCGAGCAGGAAACTCTGGGTGACGAACACCTGGGTCCCGTAGTGTTCCAGGAGGCGCTTGCGGAAGTTGGTCGGGACGACCATCCGGCCGGCGGTATCGAACTGGGTCCACCCGGCGCCCCGAAAAAACACGTCGGTGCGAGGCCTTTCCATGCTGTCCCATTCTTTCCCAAAACGTCCCATCCCAATTATAGGCCCCCGCCTCCTGGTTGTCAAACTATATTCGAGGGGAAGGATAAGGATAGGAAAAAGAGGCAAATAAAAGACAAAAATTTGGCAAATATCGATCCCCGTGTTCGCCCTCGATCGCCCCGGGTGGCCTCCGGAAAGTAGACCGGAGGCCGGACCCCCTACTTGCCGACCCGCCCGACTTGACTTTTGGCTCCCGTCGCCTATCCTTATGAACTCATCTCGTCGACTTCCGATGGAACGTTGCGAGGCGGGCGGTGGTGTTTTCCCAAATCTCCTTAGAGAACTGTCTTCACGCAGTGGCGAGCCCTGTTCGAAGCCCAAGGCGCTCGTGAGCTGCATCTTCCCCTCTTAGTCTCCTGGGACGACCTGGACCGACCCGTCCGGATCCTCTGGCAATCGGCCCCCAAGGTCGTCGACGGTCAGGGTCGTGTCTTCGTCCTGCGGCCCGAGATAACCGTCCAGATGGCCCTGACCGAGCGAAAGGCCGGGACCCGACGCCTGTACTATATGGACCGGGTTTTTCGTCTCCGGCCGGGCGGGGCGATTGCGGAGTTCCTCCAGGTCGGTCTGGAGATCCTGGAGCCGGACGACCGGGCCTGGGAGACCCTCCTGGAGGTCGCCGTCCAGAGTTTACGGGTCCTGTCGCCCACGTTCACGCTGGACATCGCCCATCGAGCCCTTCAGGACCAGCTCCCGTCGGAGCCCTGGAATTTAGCCGAGATGGCCGTCGACCCGACCGTCGTCCGGGGACGGGCCGAGACGCTGCGATGGATGGAGCAATGGGGCATCGGGACGTCTGAACAGCGGGCCCGGTTGGCTGTCTGGGTCGAGCGTTTTGCCCCTCACGTCGTCATCGACCTCACGATGAGTCCCCTGTTCCCGTATTACACGGGCTGGCTCTTAGAAGGCTTCGTGGATTTTCTCCCCCATGAAGTTTTGCGAGGCGGGGAGTACGTCATCGGGTCGACTTACGGGATGGGTTTTGCGATGGAGTTTCCCTATGATGCGCTTAGCCCTTTCGAAGGGTCGACTCCTTGAGCCGTCGGTCGCCTATCTCCGCCGGTTGGGCCTCCAGGTCCCGCCGGAGATCGTCGAGGAGCGCCAGCTCATCGGGGTCCTGCCGGGTGCGCCCGTCGAGGTCGTCTTGCTCAAGCCGGCCGACGTGCCTGTATGTGTAGCCCTCGGGGCGGCCGACCTGGGGATCGCCGGCTACGACCAAGTCCTCGAAAGCGGCCAACGGGTCTTGATCCTCAAAGACTTCGGCTTCGGTCGAGCCCAGTTCGTCGTCGCCGTGCCCCAGGAGAGTCCCGTTCAGCGCTTGGAGGACCTGGCCGGGGGCCGCATCGCCACGAAGTATCCCAACGTCGCTCGGAGTCGCATCCGCGTCCCGGACGTCCGGTTTGTCCCCATGCAGGGCTCGGTCGAGATCGCCTGCTCGCTCGGCCTGGCCGACGCCATCTTCGACCTACGCCAGACGGGCCGCACCCTGCAGGCCCACTGCCTACGGGTCATCGCCGTCTTGGGCGAGACGACGGCCCGGCTCATCGTGAGCCGTCACCGCTTCAAGATGGAGGCCGACAAGGTCCACCGATGGCTTCGTCTCTTCCAAACGCCCTCGGACGAGGAGGTCACCGTTGGTCGTCCGGCTTCACCTGAATGAAAACCCGTGGGATCTGCCGTCGGAGGCGAAGGCCTGGGTCGTCGCCCAGCCGTGGCATCGATACCCGGACGAGACCCTGTACGACCTCGTCCGGGCGAGGGTCGCCGCTTACTGGGGCGTCCCGGCTGAGTCGGTCCTCCTGACGAATGGAGCCGACGAGGCCATCGCCCTGCTGATGTTGTGGTACCGTCGGGTCGCCTTCTGGCGGCCCGCCTTCTCGGGCTACGCCTGGGTCGCCCGGGGCTGGGAGCTGGACGCCGTCGAAATCCCCTTGGGGCCAGACTTTGAGGTCCCCTGGGACGCCATGCTCGAGGCCCGGGACCGACTCCTTTTCCTCGACCGCCCCCACAACCCGTCCGGGATGTGCCTGTTCGGACGGGACCAGCTGACGGACCTGCTGGAGCGGTGGCAAGCGTGGATCGTCCTGGATGAAACGTATGCCGACTTTGCCCGGACGTCGTTGACGGATATGTTCGACCCGGAGGGCCGCCTGATCGTCCTGCGGAGCTTCTCGAAGAGCTTTTGCATGGCCGGCCTGCGTCTGGGCTTCATGGTCGCGCCCCGGTCCGTCCGGAAGCCCTTGGAGGTCCGCCGCCTGCCCTTTAACGTCAACCGCCTGGCCCTGTACACAGCCTTGTGGGTCTTGGAAAGACCCGAGATCTTTCAGACGTACGTCGCCACCGTCCGTCGGGAACGCCAGGCCATGCTTGAACGGATGGCCCGCCTGCCGGGCCTGCGGGTGTGGCCCTCCGAGGCCAACTTTATCCTCTTTCAGGGGCCACGCCCCATCGAGGGCCTCGTCCGACGCTTAGCGGAATACGGCATCCAAATCCGGAATTTGGAAAATGCCGTGGGCCCTGGTGCCGCACGGGTCAGCGTGGGGCGACCCGAGGACAACGCCCGATTCCTGGACGTCTTGGAGGCTTACTATGCCGCTGAAGTTCCAGGCCGACTGGCAGTCCCGTGAGACCCATGTCCGGCTTCAAGGCCAGTTTCCCGGTCAGGGCCGGATCGATATCCAGACACCGGATGCCTTATTTACACACTTTCTCCATGCGTTGAGCTTTTATGCTGAATGGGACTTTCAGTGTCACACCATCAGCCAGGACGGAATCTACCACCACTTCGTGGAGGACACGGGCATCGCCCTCGGCAATGCCCTCCGGGAAGCCCTCCAGACGGCCGGGCCAGTGACTCGCTTTGCTCACCAGGTCGTTCCCATGGACGAGGCCCTCGTCCTCGTCGCCATGGACCTGTCGGGACGAGCTGGGCTGTTTATGCGGCGGGTGCCGACTCACGAGATCACCGAATTTTACGCCGGTCTGACCCGATCGCTTCGGATGACGCTTCACCTGCGGGTCCTTCGGCCGGGTCACTGGCACCACGTCATGGAGGCCTTCTTTAAGGCCACCGGCCGATGCCTGGCCCAGGCCCTGACGCCCAGGGCCGGTGAGGGCCCGACATCGACCAAGGGCGTCGTCTGGACGTGAAACCGCATCGGGCCCACCTGCCCAAGCCTATGGCTTGTCACTCCATCCCTTTGGAGGGATCGCGATGGACATGAGCGCCGTTCCGGCCACGGGTCCACACTCCCAGGCGGCAAGGCCTAAACGCCCCTCGGTCGTCATCGTCGACTACCAAGCCGGGAACCTGCGGAGCCTGACGGCCGCCTTTACGACCTTGGGTGCTCACGTGATCCTGCTGGACCGGCCGAAGCCCGGACTTCGGTTCGACCGGCTGGTCGTCCCCGGCGTCGGGGCCTTTGACTGGGCCTGCCAGCGACTGAATTCCACAGGACTGAAAGAACTGATTCAACGATCGGTAGCCGACGGCGTGCCGGTCCTCGGGATCTGCCTGGGCATGCAGTGGCTGTGGGAGACCAGCGAGGAGGGTCGCGAGCCGGGTCTGGGACTTTGGCCCGGCCGGGTCATCCGCTTTCGAAACGTCCCCCGGGTCCCTCACATGGGGTGGAATCAGGTCGAGTGGGTCGCCGGGACCCGGCGGCCGGCTTGGCTGGCCGGGTTCCCGTCGGGGTACGCCTACTTTGCCCATAGTTACTACCCCGAACCGGCCGACCCGGACCTCGTTTGGGCCGTGACCGAATATGGCCCCGTCCGATTTCCCTCGGTCGTGGGACGGGACCACGTCGTGGGTGTGCAATTTCATCCGGAGAAGTCCGGCGCCTGGGGTCTGGCGTTCCTCCAGCGCTGGCTGGAGGAGGGTAGGGCACCCTGCATCACCCCCGAGACGATGACAGGGATTTCCGCCACAGGTGAAGTCGATGTTAGAAGTCATTCCGGCCATTGACCTCATGGGGGGTCACGTCGTCCGTCTGACGCAAGGCGACTTCCGACGGGTGCGGCGGTACCCGTGGACGCCAGTCGAATGGGCCCGGCACTTGGAAGGCCTGGGCTTCCGCTGGCTCCACGTCGTCGACTTGGACGGCGCCCGGACGGGCCGTTGGACGCACGGCCCGGTGATCGCTGAGATCCGCCGACAGACCGGCCTTCGGATTCAGGCTGGGGGTGGGCTCCGGACGCTCGACGTCCTGCGTACGGTCCGGGCCTGGGGTATCGACCGCATCGTCGTCGGGACCCAGGCGGCCGACCTGACCTTCTTACGACAGGCCGTCGACCTATGGGAGGGACGAGTCCTCGTAGCCTTGGATGTGCGGGGTTCCCGATGGGTCGTCCGGGGATGGCAGCAAGAGATACCCGAAGAAGTCGATGCATGGCTCCGACGGTGGGCCCCGATCCCCTTCGAGGGATTTCTGATCACGGACACGGAACGGGACGGCACCTGTCAAGGCATCGACCCCGAACGGGTTCGTCGCTGGACCGAGCGGGTCGGCCGACCCGCGTGGTGGGCTGGCGGCGTCGGGTCGGTCGAGGACCTGACGGTCCTGGCGTCGCTGGGTGTCGACGGCCTTCGGGGCGTCATCGTCGGCCGAGCCCTCTTGGACGGCCGGATCGATTTCCACATATTGAAAGCATTACTTCACAAAACTTGATAGATCTGTTCGACCCGTGAGAATGGCGTCAGGACGCCCTTTCCCATCGTCCGGGAAACACGATTGTTCAAGCGGACGGCCGATGAGCCGGCAGAGCCCTGGATGGGCCAGGGGCACCCCCGGGCCTTTTGGACGTTCTGCCGAACTGCCGAACTGCCTTTTGTGAGGCTTCCCCATGCTGGCCCGACGTCTGATTCCGTGCCTGGACGTCGACCGAGGCGCCGTCGTAAAAGGCGTCCGTTTTCACGACCTTCAGCAGGCCGGCGACCCTGTCGAGTTGGCCCGACGCTATGAGGCCGAAGGCGCTGATGAGGTCGTCTTTTTGGACATCACGGCGACGACGGAAGGCCGGGCGACGCTCGTCCGGGTCGTCGAGCGAACGGCCGAAGTCCTCCGCATTCCCTTCACCGTCGGCGGCGGCATCCGGAGCGTGGCCGACGCTGACGTCCTGTTTCGGGCCGGGGCCGACAAGGTCAGCGTCAACACGGCGGCCGTCGAGAATCCTCGGCTTATCGCCGATTTGGCGGAGCGATACGGCCGTCAGGCCGTCGTCGTGGCCATCGACGTGAATTTGGAACCCGGTGGGGGGTACCGTGTATACACCCATGCGGGAAAAAGGCCAACTCCCTGGGAAGCCCGGGCGTGGGCCCAGACGGCCGCCCGGATGGGGGCCGGGGAACTCCTCGTGACGGCCATCCATCGGGATGGCACCGGCCTGGGCTACGACTTGGACTTGTTGAAGCAGATTGTTGAGGTTGTGGAAATTCCCGTCATCGCCTCGGGGGGTGCCGGTCGACCCGAGCACTTACGGGACGCCCTCCTCGTCGGGGCCGATGCCGTCCTCCTCGCCTCCCGTCTTCACCGAGCCCAATTTCGGGTCTGGGAGCTGAAGCAGTACTTAAATCACTGTGGAATTCCAATCCGCTGGATGTACGGTCCCGTATCGGAGGCCCTCCATGACTGAAGCGAACCTCATGCCTGTCGTCGTCCAACACGCCGTGACCGGCGAAATCCTCATGGTCGCCTTCGCCGACGCCGAGGCCCTCGAGCGGACGCGTCAGACCGGATGGGCCCACTTTTTCTCCCGTCGTCGGCGCCGCCTCTGGAAGAAGGGCGAAACGTCCGGCCATGGTCTCCAGGTCCTCCGGATCCGAACCGACTGTGACCAGGATGCCTGGGTCTATGAAGCGCTTCCGACGGGTCCGGTCTGTCACACGGGGACGGCTTCTTGTTTCGACGCCATCCCGTCCGGAGTCTTGGCGACGTGGTTATGGACCCTGGAGCAGATCGTCCGGAGCCGTCAGGGAGCCGATCCGGGGGTTTCTTACACGGCCCGTCTCTTTCAGGCGGGGCTTCCGCACGTCGTCCGGAAAGTCGGCGAGGAGGCCCTGGAGGTCCTGGTTGCGGCGCTTCGGGAGGGTCCCGACCGGTGTGTCCAGGAGGTGGCCGACCTCGTGTATCACCTGACGGTCCTCCTGGTCGCCCAGGGGCGGTCTTGGCAGGACGTGTTTGGGGAATTACAGACCCGTCATCTTCAGGCGTCTTCCGGGGCAGCCGGCGGGTCTTCCGGGGCGGCCGGCCGGCCCGAACCATAGGCTTCTAAGGTCTGGACCCGAAGCAGGCTGGCGAACACGGAGTCTCGCCGAAGCAGTTCCCGGGGCGGACCCTCTTCGACGATCTGGCCATCCCACAGAACGATGACCCGGTCGACGGCCGGGAGCGTGTACAGGCGATGGGCGATCAGGAGGACCGTGCGGCCCTGGGTGACGGACTCGATGAGCTCGTAGAGGTCGCGTTCGGTCTGGGGGTCCAGGGCCGAGAGGGCCTCGTCCAGGATGAGGACTTGGGGGTCAGTGGCGATGCCCCGTAGGACGGCGATGGCTTGGCGTTCGCTTTGGGCCAAATTGCTCCCCCGTTCGTGCAGGGCCTCGTGAAGCTTCTGGTGAAGGCCCCGGACGAGAGCATTGTGTTGGAGCCGTTGGAACCACCGTTCCAGCTCGGCGCGGGCCGTCCCGTCGTGGTAGAGCAGGATGTTCTGGAGGACGGTCTCCGAAAAGAGGAAGGGCTCTTGGAAGATCATGCGAATGGTCCGGCGAAGGTCGCGAGCGTGGACCTCTTGGATCGACTGACGGCCGAAGTCGATGGAACCCAGGGTCGGGTCGTAGAGTCGGAGTAGGAGGGCGGCCAAAGTCGTTTTTCCGGCGCCGGTCGGTCCGACGATGGCGACCCGCTCACCAGGACGGATGACAAGATTCACGTCTTTGAGGACCCAGGGCCCATCCGGCGTATACCGAAAGGTCACGTGACGGAAGGCGATGGGGGCCGGGCCGGCGACGCGGAGGGGCTGACCTCGGTAGGCCGGGTCGGGCGGCGTCTGATGAATTTCCTGGATGCGGGCCTCGGCCACGAAGGCCTGGAGGAAGGCGTTGTACTTGTCGCTCAGGTCGGCCAGGGGCTCGAAGAACCGCTGGACGTACTGGAAGAAGGCGACGAGCGTCCCCAGGGTCAGCCGACCTTCATAGAAGAGCCAGCCGCCCAGCACGAGGACCAAGACCGACGTCAAGACTTCCAGGGCGCGGATCACGGGATAGTACCAGGCGTAGTGAAGCACGGCCGAGACATAGGCCTGCGTATAACCCCGGTTAAGGGCCTGAAGCTCCCGAAAAGCTTGTGCCTCGGCCTGGTGGACCTGGAGGGTCGGAATGCCCCCGATGTGCTCCTGCAGGAAGCCGTTCAGCCGCGCCAACCAGGTGCGGATGTCTTCCTGGGCCCGCTGGGCATACCGTTGGAAGAGGAAGCTCACGCCGACGACCATCAGGGCCGTCGCCGTGACGGACAGGGCCAGGACGGGGCTGATCCACCAGAGGAGGCCGAAGATGGCGACGCTGGTCCCGACGTCGGCGATAATGCTGAGGATCCCCTGACCCAGGATTTCCTGGAGGGCGTCCACGTCGTTGGTCACGCGCGTGACCAGCTTCCCGGTCGGCTGACGCTGAAAGAAGGCGATGGGGAGGGTCAGGAGGTGGCGGAACGTGTGGCACCGCAGGTCCCGCATCGCCTGGTAGGCCGTGACGTCGATGAAGTAGCCCTGGAGGTACTGAAGCAAGCCGATCAGGCCCAGGGTCAGGGCGTACACGCCCAAGAGCCAGAGGCTGGCCGACCATCGGCCCGGGACGAAGTACCGGTCGATGGCCAGTTTCGTCCAGATAGGAAGGGTCAGCTCGAGGCCGGCGAGGAGGCCCAGATAGACGAGGCCACCCAAGAATCGGTAGCGGTAGGGCCGGACGTAGGGCCACACCCGTCGGAGGAATGCTCGAACCGACATGCCTGCCGTCGTTCTCATCGGGTCCGCTCCTGGGCCGGGGGTCCGTCCGAACGTTGCTGGAGTCGGAGCCACGTACGGAACCACTCGGAGGTCTGCAAGACCTCCCGGGGCGGGCCGTAAGCCTGCCACTGGCCCTC
>JAUQPV010000100.1 GCA_030550225.1 Acidobacteriota bacterium
CGCCCGTTACGTGGGCGCCCATCCGCCGGCCCGGGCGACCGTCGCCGTCGCCGACCTCCCACGGGGCGCTGACATCGAGGTCGCCGCCGTCGCCTACATCGCCTCGGCGGCCGACCCGGCAGTATGAGGGCCGGAGCGCAGACGTCCCGTCTGCTGGAGCGCAGACGTCCCGTCTGCGGGAAGGCAGACGTCCCGTCTGCGCAGGTGCCCCATCCACATCCATGACCGCCAAGGCACGAGAGAACGCATCGGGGCGTTGTCCAAGTATGAGAATAAAAACTAAGTTATACATCAACTACATGGTCCTCCTGGCGGCCCTCGGGGGTGTCGGGGCCGTCGCCGGATGGAGTGCCCGAAGCTGGCGGGCTGCCATCGAAGAACAACGGGCCGCCTGGACTTACGCCCGGCAGGCCGAGCGTCTCCGGGGGACCATCCTCCGTCAGGTCAAGGAGATCCTGGATGCCTTTGTGACCCTGGACCCGGACGCCGGCGAGGAGATGGTCCTCATGCGAGTAGAGGTCGAGGCCCTCATGACGGATATGCGGCGATGGGGTCCCACTCCTCCGGCTCCCGGTGGTATCGATGCCCTTTATAGGACTTACCGGTCTATCACGGACCTGGGCTTGCAAGTCGTCGCCGACCTGCGGGCCGGCCGGGTCCATCTGGCCCGGGAGAAGATCGAGCGGGACTTCGAGCAAGTCCTCTTCCCCCGCTTAGAGGCGCAACTCCGGCAATTGCAGGTCGCTTATGAGGATCAGGCCGTCCGGTCGATGGAGTGGGCCCTCCGGCGTCATCGCTGGGTCCAGTGCTTAACGCTCCTGGCCGTCATGGCGTGCATCGGGCAGGGGCTCGTCCTGTTTCATGGGATTCGACGGTGGCTGGTCCGGCCGATCCACGTGATCGGGCGTTCGACGGAAGTCATCAGTACGGGGGACCTTGCCCATCGAGTCCCGGTCCAGACGTCGGACGAGCTCGGTGAGTTAGCCGCGGCCATCAATCGCATGGCCGCATCCCTTCAGGCGATTCAGGAGCGGCTGGTCCGGTCGGAGCGATGGGCCGCCGTGGGAGAGCTTTCATCCTACGTCGCCCATAATATCCGGAATCCCCTGGCCAGCATCCGGTCAGTCGCCCAGGTAGGTCTGGAAGACCTGGCCCGGGGAGACCTGGAGTCGACTCGGGAAGGCCTTCGAGACATCATCCAAGTCGTAGACCGGCTCGAGCGGTGGACGCGCCACTTGCTGGACCTGACGCGTCCGGTCGTCCTCCGGCCCAGTCGGGGAAACGTCAACTCGTTGATCCGGGAGGTCGTGGCCCTTCTGCGGCCGAAGGGAGAGGCCAAGGGCCTACGGTGGGTGTTCGACCTCGATGAATCGCTTCCTGACCGATGTCTGGACTGGGAGCAGATGGAGCAAGCCCTGACCGCTCTGGTTGTCAATGCTATCGAAGCGTCCCGGCCGGGCGGGACGATTCGGATCGTCTCCGCGCAGACGCCGGAAGGAGACGTCCGCGTCGTCGTTCAAGACACGGGCGTCGGCATGAGCGAGGAGGTCCGAAGACGGGCCTTCGAGCCTTACTTTACGACGAAGCCAGGTGGCGCCGGGATGGGTCTTCCCATGGCCAAGAAGGTCGTCGAGGCTCACGGAGGCACGATCACCATCGCCAGTCAAATGGGAGTCGGTACGACCATAACGGTCAGCCTACCGGCAGGGGGTGACGATGACTCGGGTCCTCATCGTCGATGACGAATTCGTGATGGCCAAGGCCCTGGCCCGCTCATTGACCCAGGCCGGATATGAGGTCGAGGTCGCGACTTGCGCCGAGGAGGGCGTCCGCCGTGTGACGGAGCGACGGCCCGACCTCGTCCTATTAGACCTGAAGTTCCGGGAGATGGACGGCCTGACGGCCCTTCGGCAGATTCGGGCCTTCGACCCATCGGTCCTCATCATCGTGATCACGGCCTACGGTTCCGTCGAGACCGCCGTCGAGGCGATGAAGGCGGGCGCCGTCGATTTCCTGTGCAAGCCCTTGGACTTGCAGGTCCTGCGGATGGCTATCGAGCGGGCCTTGGAGGCCGACCGTCTCCGGCACGAGCTGTTCTACTACCGGGAGCGGGCCCTGGAGACGGCGGAAGCCGGGGAAATCGTCGGCCAAAGCCCGGCCATCGAGCGGGTTCGGTCTCTCATCGACAAGGTCAGCCGGGTCGACGTCGGGTGTGCCGGCGACCTCCCGACGGTCCTGATCCTCGGCGAGACGGGGACCGGCAAGGACCTCGTCGCCCGCACGATCCATCGCCGAAGTCCCCTGGCCCGTCAACCCTTCGTCGAGGTCGATTGTGCCGTCTTACCCCCGACGCTCCTGGAGGCGGAGCTGTTTGGATATGAACGAGGTGCCTTCACCGATGCTCGGTCGTCGAAGGCTGGCTTGGTCGAGATCGCCGAGGGCGGGACCCTCTTCTTCAACGAGGTCGGCGACCTACCCCTGGAAACCCAGGGCAAGCTCCTGACACTCATCGAGAAGAAGCGGTTTCGTCGGATCGGGGGCGTCTCCGAACGGACGGCCCACGTCCGCATCATCGCGGCGACAAACCGAGACCTGGAGAGGGCCGTGCGGGAGGGGACCTTCCGGTCCGACCTTTTTTACCGATTGAAGGTCTTTACCATCGAACTCCCGCCCTTGCGGGAACGGGGCGATGACATCTGCCGATTGGCCGAGTACTTCTTGGACCGGTACACGAAGAAGTACCGGACGGGGCCGAAAAGCCTGACCCCGTCGGCTATAGACGCCCTGCTTCGCCATCCCTGGCCAGGGAACGTCCGGGAGCTGGCCCACGTGATCGAACGGGCCGTCCTGGTCGCCGAAGGCCCCGTCATCGGGCCGGACCTCCTGGGCCTGGGGTTCCAGCCCACGGGCCCGTCCGACACTGACTGTCCGAATCCGGAAGTTAGACTCGATGATGAATTGAACCTCCAGGAAGTCGAGAAGCGCCTCATCCGCCGGGCTCTGGCCCAGACGGGCGGGAACCTGTCGGCCGCCGCTCGGAAGCTCGGCCTCACCCGGGAAACTCTCCGCTACCGGGTCCGCAAGTACGGTATCGTGCCTCGTTCCCGGGACGGTGCCACGTCATCCTCGTGAGGGCCAAGGGGCTGAAGCAGGTGGGCAGGAAGTAGAGGCTACCCCCTGCCGATTTGCCGACCCGCCGGATGGCCGAGCTCCCGAACTGCCGCATTGCCGGATTACAACGTGTACCGTAGGCCGAACCGGAAGATCCGGGGCGAGATAATTTCCGTGTATTTCCCGTAAAGCTCGGGTACGTTGGCGAGACCGAAGATATTCGTGGCGATGGCCCGATTGGCCAGATTGAAGACCTCGGCGATCACGTCCAGGCGCCCCAGGGCGCCTAATCGAAATCGTTTTTCCAACCGCAGGTTGACTATCCAAAACACTGGCATCCGCCGCTGGTCGACCGGGTCGGTGATGACGTCGACGTGACGGCCCCAGCCGTTGGAGATCCGGTCCGCTCGGTACACGGACAGGTAGGGGTCTCCCTCTCGAGCCAGGAGCGTGCCTGCGAGGGTGACTTCCCAGGGCAATTGGGCGATACCGCCGACTTTAAGGAGCCAGCGGACGTACCGCAGGTCGTCGAGCTCCCAGCCCGTCACGAAGTAGGGTCCCCGGTTGAGTTGATCTACGTTGGTCGGGTCCACATAGGCCCGGCGGTCCTCCATAAACTGAGTCGTGTCTTGAAGGGTCAGGGAGCCGAAGGCCATCCAACGCCTGGCCATCCGACGCGTCATCCGGAGTTCCATTCCCCGGTAACGGGTATGAAAGCCCGGTCGATTGCTCCAGAGGACGCCGTCCGGCTTGTCCAGGGTGCAGTAGTAATAGGGCCAACTCCCCCAGTCGGCCGGGATTCGTCCCGCCTCGACCCAGCAGTCGTAGATCTGGTCAGCCGTTATATGGCCCTCAGGGTCGTAGGGGAATGCCCAGACATAATCCCAGGCCTGCCGGTAGAAGGCCGTGACCCCGACGGTCCAGTTGCTCCCCAAACTTCCCTCGAGGCCGACGGTGAATTCCCAGGTCTTCGGCGAGCGGTAGTCCGAGGCGACGGCGTGGACCGTTCGGTTCGGATTCCCCGGCCGGTGGTCCCAAAAGACAGGCTCCTCCCAGTCGACCTCGTCCGGGTCGGGGACACCATTCCCGTTGGCGTCGCCGAGCCACTCAAAGCGCAGTTCCCGACGGCCTGTCGGGGCCAGGGACAGGGCTTCTTGAATCCCCAGGGCCGAGGGGTACATGGCCCAGGAAGCCTTCAAGAAGGTCGTGTGGTCTCCCTTCAGGTCATAGCTCAAACTCAGACGGGGGGACAGCGTGGACCAGGTGAAGAGCGTCCGGGCGGGGGTCGAGCCCCCGGGGAGCCAATCCGACCGCAGGGGATGGGCCGGCGTCGAGGCCGCCAGAAGGCCGATGGTCTGTGCATCCCATCGAAGGCCCAGGGTCACGCTCAGACGTTTCCATGAAAGCGTGTCCTGCCCGAATACACTCCACCGCCGCTGGGAGATTCGGACATTCCCTTCCCGGACCAGCCAGACCTCCCCGCCCTCGGCGGGTTCCGAGAGGTCTTCGTATCCATAGACGACCCCATTCGCGAAACCCTCTTTCCGAAGGACTTGAGCGTGTCTCAGCTCGACCCCGAACTTGACCTCATGGTCGGCGTGCAGTCCGCGGAACCCGTAGAGCATACCGAGGAGGCCGACGTTCCATACTCGACTGCGTACGTCGCTCCAAGCGAAGCTGTCGTGCCATACGCCCGTCCCGGCATCCCATACGGCCGGTCGGTCCGTCCCGCCTTGGGGAATGCGGCGGTCTTGACTCGTGAAGAGACCCAGCTTGCCAGAGAGGAGGAGGCGGTCCTTCCATGTCCATTCATCCTGAAGTTTCCACAGAGGCATCTGCTCGTTTTGGTCGTACGTCGTCTCGGGGGTACGCTCAAACTCGGCCTCCAGGCCCTGCCGACGGCCGCGGGTCCCCCACCCTAAGCCCTCCACCATGTGGGACCCCAAGCGGGCATTGACCTTCACCGTCAGGTAGTCCAGACGACGCCGGTCGTCCTGAAATTGGGCCGTCGGCCAAGCCGTACCGTCCTCCTGATGGGTTCGGACTTTTGGTTCTTCCCCTGGAACGACCTCGTCTTCTCCCTTTTCGACCTCCACGGTAGGGACCCGCAAGTCATAGTCCCAGGCACCGTAGCTGGCCCATACCCATAGACGGTCTCGGGCAGGCGCGCCCCCGACCTGGAAGCCATAGTCCTTCATGGCGTCGACGCGGTCACTCTGGAGGCCGGGCACGACCCGCTCTTCGTCTTCCGAGACATTCTGCCCCTGGAAGCGGTCGTCGGCCCAGAGAAGCCGTCCCGCTACCGATAATCGGTTCTGCCCCCGGCGGGTCACAAAGTTGACCGCCACGCCGCCCGTGAAAGCCTCGACATCAGCGGCACCCGCCGAGACCTGAAGCTCCTCGACGGTGTCAAAATCGAAATAGACGGGGCTGGTGCCGGGGACGGCTACGTCCGTGATGGGGACGCCGTCCAGGTACCACTGATTGTCATGCCAGTCGGCCCCTCGGGCGACAAATTCGGATTGCCGGGCGGCTTCCGAACCCCCGTCCAGCCGCTCGACTTCGATCAATACGCCCGGTGCCATCGACAGCACGAACCACGGGTCTCGGGCGACCGGGACGTGCTGAAGGACTTCGTCCGGAAAGTGAGTCGCCACCTCGGCCTTCTTGACGTCGACCATCGGGACCTGGCCCCGGACGACGATGGCCGCCTCTCCGCCGGGAGCCATCTGGACGTCGACCCGAACATTCATACCGACTTGGACCTCGACGTCTGTCCGCACGACGGGCCGGAAGCCGGGTAAATCGAATTGAAGGGTGTAGTCCTCCGCCGGGGGCAGGCTGGGGAAGCGGAACTGGCCGTAGGCGTCCGTCCGGAGAGTCCACTGCCCAGTCGTCGCAGAGGTCAGTGTGACCGTCACGCCGACCAGGGGTCGCCCCTCGGAGTCCGTGACGGTCCCGTAGATACTCCCCGTGCGGGCTTGGCCATAAGCGACCCGTGTCTCCAGGCTCAGGACCCCAATCCATCCGAGAAGAAAGACCCCAACCCATCGGCCCCATCGACCGGGACGATCGCCAGGAGTCGGACGACCCGTCGCATACCCTTTCATCGGAGAACCTCCTACGGGGTCTTCATCGGTACGTCGGTCCCCAAGAATCCTTGGGGCGGCCGAACCCCCGGCTTACGGACCCGGGCTCGACCGACCCCGAAAGGAAAAGGAGTGGTCAACATGGGTGGTGGGTGCGAGAGTAAAAGGATGCAAGCGCCGTGCCACAGACGGGACGCCTGGGGAATCTACGATTTGAGGGACTTGGGCAAGACGACCCCGTCCGACCCCTTGGTTCCAATCCACCAAAGTCAGGACCAGTCCTGGTGGATTTGAACCACGACCCAGTCTGACCTGGGGTCGCGAAGGCAAGATGCAACGCCAATGGGCCTATTTCAGGATGTAGGGCCTGGGCTCCGTCCCGTGCCGACCCCATCCAATGGCCTATGCCCTGCGGTCGGGGGTGGAGAACACCGATGCGAGATACGGGATACAAGCTCCGAGATTGGAGTGGCTCACTGGAGCCCTGTCCCTAAGTCAGAAAGTCCGATTAAGACGATGTCCTTAATCCGCAATCCGCAATTCGCAATCCGCAATCCCTGATCTCGCTCCGTCAGGGTTCCGCGATGGCCACGGCGATGTCCCGCAGGGTGACCCGTCGGACGTCGGACGGGGCTCGGTAGATCCGCAGGTACCGCCAGGACCGATGGGGCGGGAAGACGTAGACCTTCCGGGGACTCATCTCGGTGATCAGCGCCTCACCCTGTCGGAGCCGGGGCACATTCAGCCATAGGCCGTCCGGGACGGCCGGGATCGACTGCCAGGCCCGCCCGTCCGAGGAGCCCTCAAAGTAAAAGGGTGTCCGGTCCCGAAGCTCTCCCAGGATGGCCACGGCGTGAACTCGGCGGGGCCGTCCGAGGTCCAGCGTCAAGAACGTCGTATGGGGGTCCCAGCGGCCGTGCCAGACCGTGTCGGGATTCCCGTCGAGGAGGACGTCCCGGGGCTCGTCCGGTCGGTCGTTGAAGGCCAGGCCCCACGTGGGGTCCCACACCCAGCGACCCAGGGGCTGACTCGAATCCGGCAGGTCTCGGGCCAGGGCCTCGAGATTCAAGATTAAGACCGTACTATCTTCGACCTCAAAGGCGGACTGGAGCCACCCCTGGACAGGCGCCAACCGTCGGAGGAGTTCCTCATGCGACGTGGACTCGAACAAGTACATGCGGTGGATGATGACGTAGCGAAAGCCCAGTTCCTTTAGGACAAACCAGCTTGGGACCGACGGCCACTCGCCGGCCATCCGGGCCATGAGCTGCACGCTCTCGGGCGGATAGCTGACGACGCCGTAAATGCCGGGATGGCGATGAACGACGGTGTAAAAGTGATACCGTAGCCACAGGATGATGGACACCCACGGCGGGACCGGGAGTTCCAGGACTGGTCCCGGCGGTGCCTTCGCCAACCAGCGGTAGACGGCCGGCACTTGCGACCAATCCGAATGCGTCGATAGGGGCCCGTGCCAGGCCGAAGCCAGGGCCAGGATTCCGATGAGTCCGCTCAGGACCCGGCGCCATCTCGGCCGGAGCCACTCCGCCAGGACCCGGACGCCCGTCGCCGCCAGGGCACTGACGGCGACGATGAACAGGTACGACCATCGGCTCGGTGCCCGCGTGGCTCCCAGAATCGGTAAGACTTGGTACAGGGCCATGTAGGCTGGGTTTCGCCCCCCAAAGGAAGACCACAGGGCGACGGCCCCGACGGTCGCCGGGACCCAGTGCCAGCAGGTCCACCTCCGGAGCGCTAAAGGGAGAAGTCCATAAGCGACCACCGGGACTACCAGATTGGGGTCCCGAGAGCCCCACCGTTCCGGCACAGGGAAGGGCCACCCCTCGAAGGGCCAGTAGTCCACCCACCGGGCCGAGTATCGGATGACTTCATCGGCCGAGGCCGCGACCTGATAGGTCTGGTGGACGACCCAGTAGGGCCATAGGACGGCCGCCACGACCAACGCCCCGGCCCCGGCGACCCCGGCCCATCCGACCCATTGCCGAATGCTCAGCCGCCAGGTCCTTTGCTTCCAGGACAGG